>JAQTUY010000078.1:0-1286 GCA_028707105.1 Candidatus Omnitrophota bacterium
TGAACACAGTCGCCAACGCCAGTATTACACCTATTATAAGACTTAAGCGTTTTTGCATCTACTTTATCTCCCCCTCATAAATTTCTATTTTGGCCTGGCGGGAAAGCTTCTGGATAAGCTCCTCGACTCTCTGCTGCTGCTTCAAGAAGGTGAGCCCCTTCTTGATATCATCCCAGATCTCGGAAAGAGGTTTCTGTTTTCCCCCGCGCTTGGCCTCGATTTTTAGGATATAATATCCGTCCGCCCCTTTAAAATAATTGCTGACCTTGCCGACATCAAGAGAATCCGAAAAAGCGACACTGTCGAACTGCGCCGAGTTCTTACCCTTCTGGACAAACCCCATATCCCCGCCGGCCCTGGCGTTAGGAAGTTTGGAGCGCTCCTTTGCCGTCGTCGGGAAATCCGCGCCCTGCAAAAGTGTGATCAGCACATCCCTGGCTTCCTGTTCGGTGGAAACCATTATTTCACGGATCTGCCTTTCTTCCGGCTCCTTCAACTGGTCCTTAAATTTATTATAATAATCTTCTATCTCGGCGGAACTAACTTCTATCTTATTAGCTTCTTCTTTTATAAGCTCCATGACTACGAGTTCCATTTTGGCCTTTTCCAGGGCCTTCTGGATCTCTTCTTTTCTCTCCAGCCCCCGGTCCATTCCCTCCTGATAAAGCAGGATGCGGCGCACCATATCATTTTTAACGTAATCGACTTTCTGGTCTTTAGAGGTGATCTTCATCTGCGGCTGGTCGGCGGGGACAAGATTGTTATAATTATCGACCTCGTCATTCATATCCTCCAGGATCAGGGGATAATTATTCACCCTGGCGATCAGCGTGCCCCTTACCGGGACGGTAACAGCCTCTTCCTGTTTTGCGGCCGTCTTAACCGGAGACTTAGGTTTTAACAGATCGCACCCTATCAGGGTGACGCCAAGCATAACGCAGAGCACTAACAGAAATGTCTTTTGAAAACGCATCGGTGCCTCCTTATAAAGATAAGGGCGCTATTAAGCGGCCCCGTCTTTCTTGATTTCGTTGATTATCTGGACCAACAGGTCGGCGATCTTGGCGATCAGGTAAAAAAGGAAGAAGAAAAAGGCATATATTGCCAGGACCACTACCCCTTTCCATGCCGGATAACCCGGGACCTTGCCTAAAATAATAGGTATTCCGCCGACGAGGCCCAAAACCAAAAAAATCCAGGCAGCAAATTTTACCACTGCGCTGGATGTTTCTAAAAATTCTAGATGTTGTCGCATTAAACCTCCTGATTATTTTTACCACAAACCC
>JAQTUY010000078.1:1386-7445 GCA_028707105.1 Candidatus Omnitrophota bacterium
AGGTATTCCGCCGACGAGGCCCAAAACCAAAAAAATCCAGGCAGCAAATTTTACCACTGCGCTGGATGTTTCTAAAAATTCTAGATGTTGTCGCATTAAACCTCCTGATTATTTTTACCACAAACCCTAAAACAATGCAAGGTTTTTTTAGTTTATAATACAGCAGCCCGTAACCGGCCTATGCTTCGCAGGACTCGGTTGACCACAAGTAAATAGCCCCAACCGGATTTGAACCGGTGTTTAATGGCTGAGAACCATTCGTCCTAGACCAGGCTAGACGATGGGGCCTTGTTGTAAATAATACCATATTTTATACTTGCGTCAATAATTTTATTGAACAAGCTTTCCTTTTCGTATACAATAGCTGAATATGAAAGTCGGCATAGGGGTCGGCACCCAAAGAGATATTCTTTCCTGCGTTAAAGAAGCGGCTGAACAAGCCAGAAGCAAGCTGGGAAAAAGCAGGATCGACCTGGCGATATTATTCAGCTCCGCTGATATGGCCAGCCCCTCCCTTCTTAAGACCGCTTCCGAGAAGCTCGGCGATATATCGCTGGTCGGATGCAGCGGCGCGGCAGTGATCTCAAGCCTGGGGATCCATCATCACGCCCTGGCAATAGCGCTGATCAGTTCCGAAGATACCGTAACCCTGAACACCTCTTACGTCAAAGACGTCTCCTCCAAAACTCCCTTTACCGCCGGCCGGGAACTAAGCGACAAGATACAGATGGATTTCAGATCCGGGCATAAAGAACTACTCACCGTCTTCAGCGACGGGACCATCAATGACAGCTATAAATTTATCTTGGGATTACAGGAGAATTTCGGTACAATATTCCCTATGATAGGCGGCCTGGCATCGGATAACCTGCGATTCCGTAAAACTTACCTCTATTTTAACCGCACGCTTTTAAACGACGCGGCCACGGGAATACTTTGGGGAGGAAAGTTCAGCTTCGGGCTCGGGATAAGGCACGGTTTCAGCCCGATCGGGAAGCACCGCGTGATCACCCGCGGCCATGACAATATCATAGAAACTATCAACAACAAGCCTGCCGTCAGCCTCTATGAAGAATACTTCGCGATGTCCTTCTCCCAATTAAAAAGCGAGATAAGAACCATCTCGCGCATTTATCCCATAGGCGTATATCTTGACAATGAAAAAGAATACCTGATCCGCTGTGTCACCGGCGTTGAGGAAAACGGCTCGTTAATATGCCGCGGAGACATCATGAACGGCGCCACGCTCCGGATGATGATCGGCACCAAAGAACGCTTCATCGAGGCGGCGGGCCAGGCAACAGAAGACGCCAAGCAAGACCTGACTATGGCAAAATTCGGCACGACCTACGAGCAGTCGCCTAAAGTAGACCTGGCGCTGGTTTTTAGTTCGGCTTTCAGATACACGTTCCTGAAAAAAAACATAGTGGAAGAATTAAAAGAAATGCAAAGGTCGCTCGGATCCACGACCCCTATTTTAGGCGTATACACCTACGGTGAGTTTGCTCCGCTTAAGGGGGTCGGCTCTAAAGGGCAGGCTTATTATCAAAATAATTCCATCGCAGTATTGACGCTGGGGTCATAATAATGTCTAATACGATATATTTCCTGGGGCTGGCCGGTTTCTCCGCGATCATTTACCTCTCGATCACGCTGATAACGAAGATGGAAAGGGTCAAGCTGCTGCAGCAAAACGTGCGCAAGCTGGAGGGCGTCCTGAACGAACTGGATGAACAGGCAAAGCTGATCGTGCGCACGGATATGGAATTAAACCGCACCCAGGAAGACCTGGATAAAAAGATCCGCGACCTTTACGCCCTGCACCGCCTCTCGCAGACCATCAGTACTACGCTTGAGGAATCCCAGATATTCAAAAGGATCCGCGAAAGCCACCCGGACGAACTTGGTTTTGAGAAAATACTGCTGATCTTCTGGGACTATAAAGAAAAAAAATTCCATGCCTCGATGACGATGGGATATACCCAGGAAAACACGGATTCATTACTGTTCAACCTGAACCTCGACAAGGAATTTTATGTATCACTGCTCAAGAGCGAACGAACCATCTCCTCCCTCTCCCTGCAAGAAGACTTAACATCCAGGGAAAAAGTAAATAACATGTTCGAAGTAATATCATTCGTAATATCTCCCGTCCTGCCTAAAGAAGGCAACCACGGCCTTCTTTTCATGGGGACCGATTCCCCGGAAAAGGCGCTGACCGAAGGAGACGAGGAATCGATCACGATCCTGGCCAACCAGATCGGACAGGGGCTGGAGAACGCCCGCCTTTTTGAGACCGCCTGGAACGCGCAGCAGGAGGCGGAAGCAAAGGCAGATGAGAAAACGCGCGAATCGACCATGGCGCTGGAGCAGGTGGAAAAGATCAGCCGCAGGAAAAGCGAATTCATCTCGGCTGTCGCCCACGAATTAAGGACCCCCCTTACCTCTATCAAAGGCTACGCCGCGATATTGGCAACCGGTAAGCTGGGGGAAATACCTCAAGCCGTCAAAGAACGCCTGGAAAAAGTCAATCTTCACGCCGATGAACTGGTTAACCTGATCAACGACCTTCTGGATATCTCCAGGCTGGAATCCGGAAAAACCATTATTCATTTTGAGCCGGCGGACCTCAAGAATATAACCGATAAGGTAGCCGACATGCTCTCAGTACAGGCAAAAGAAAAGGGAATAGAGATAGTCGTAAATTTACAGCAGGATCACAGCGTCAACGTAGATAGGCTGCAGACTGAGCGCGTCTTTATAAACCTTATCAGTAACGCCCTTAAATTCACCCCCGCGCAGGGGAAGATCACGATCAGCGCTCATCCGAAAAAAGATTTTGTCCAGATCGATATCGCCGACACCGGCATCGGGATACCGCCCGAGGCCCAGGAAGCGATCTTTGAAGAATTCTACCGCGTGGATAATTCCATAAACCAGGACACCAAAGGGACCGGCTTAGGCTTAAGCCTGGTAAAGAATATCATTGAAGCTCACGGCGGGACCATCTGGGTAAAAAGCAAGCCGCAGGAAGGCTCGTGTTTTAGTTTCCTTCTGCCGGCCGTTGAGACACTTACACCTGATAAGGAGGCTTAAAAAAAATATGGCGCCCAAGATATTGATCGCGGACGACGAACCGGATATACGGGACGTCTTAAAAATAACACTTTCGGAAGAGAATTACACAATTCTAGAGGCTGGCGACGGAGAAGAAGCGCTTAAAATAATCACTTCTAAACCGCTGGACCTGGTGCTCCTTGATTACAAAATGCCAAAGATGGACGGCAGGGAAGTCTGCCGCCGGGTCAAAAGCGATCTGCTCCTGAGGCACCTGCCAATCATCATGGTCACGGGAAAAAGCGAGGTTTCGGATAAAGTCGGAGGGCTGGACGCCGGAGCGGACGATTATATCACCAAGCCTTTCGAACCCCAGGAACTCCTGGCGCGCATCAGGATGGTCCTGCGGCGCACCGAAAGAGACCTGGAAGCAAATCCGCTTACCAAACTGCCCGGCAACGTCTCTATTTTAAACGAGCTTTCACAGCGCCTGGAAAGCAAAAAACTATTTGCCGTAGCCTACGCCGACCTGGATAAATTCAAATCTTACAATGACACCTACGGCTTTGAGCACGGGGATGACGTAATCCGCGAAACCGCCCGCATCCTTATACGCGCGGTGCAAGAAGAGGGCAACCCCGGAGACTTTATCGGGCATATCGGAGGAGACGATTTTGTGATCATATCCACTCCGGATGTAGTAGATAAAATATGCTACAAGGTCCTGGACCAATTCGAAAGCACCTCCCCTTCATTCTATAACGACGAGGACAAGGCAAAAGGTTATATTGTCGCTGTTGACCGTAAAGGAGAGCAGCAAAACGTTCCTCTTATTTCAATATCCATAGGCGTGGTAACGAATGAAAAACGCGAGATCGCTCATGTGGCGCAAATCGGAGAGATCGGCGCGGAACTGAAAAGCTACGCCAAGCGCCTGGAAAGAAGCAACTACATCAAGGACCAGCGGCAGGAGACAAACTAGCTCTATCAGGCCAAAGGAGATAAAACGACTTGTATTATAATTTACGGGATGTTGGCTTACATCTTGCGGCTTTTTTGAACTTCCTTTTGGGAATTTTCGTACTTTGCAAAAATACTAGATCATCCAGGCACATTTCGCTTTTTCTCCTTTCCTGCTCCGTCGGGTTGTGGACTCTAGAAGTCGATTATTTTTTACTCACGCCCTCCATAAAACTGGCTTATTTTTGGATTCACGCTGTAGCCGTAACCATCTCCCTCATAAGTATTACTTTTTACCACCTAGTACTTACTTTCCAATATGAAAAAATCTCCTTATACAAGAATAAACTGTTGTTGGCCTATTCCCTCCCTATTGCCATACTCTTAGGTTCTTTTATACCTCATTTCTATATCAAAGATATCATAGTGCATTCTTGGGGCAAAGAAAATATCCTGGGAATCGGATTTTATATTGTTTATTTCATATATGGCTTTTATATGGTTCTCGCTTTTATAAATCTTTTGATATCCTTTAAGATAAGTGTGGGCAGGAAAAAGAACCAAATAAAATATATTATTTACAGTACTATTTTTGCTGCTATTTGGGGAACATTTTTTAACTGGGTACTAGTCTTATTTGGTAACTATAGATATATCTGGGTCGGTCCGTACGGTACATTCGTGCTTGTGGCCAGTATTTTTTATTCCATAGTCAAACACCGCCTCTTAGACATAGACACTGTCATACACAGAACTATCCTATGGTTACTTACTATCCTTATATTAATAATACCTATAGGTTTAATTCACGGCTTGCTTAGAATAGGAATGGCCAAATTACCATTAATTTGGGTAATAACCATCGATACTTTGATCCTAATTGCTTTCCTATTTTATTATCACAGGCTAAAGCCTAAAATAGATCATTTCTTCAGGAGACGCAAATACGATTATTATGCGGTATTGGCCGAAATCGGGCAAAAAATCGGCAGCGAACTGGATATAGATAGTGTAGTAAACCGGCTTTTTAAGGAATTAAAAGATATCTTATATATACGAAACGGATTAGTGTTGGTTCAACAATCCGGACAACTTGATTATGAGGAAATCGGGAACGTAGGTTATGAAAGAATTTCGAACGACCGAAAAGTTGATAAAGCGCTTGTTACTTATCAATCTACCTTGGGTCAATGGGTTAATATAAACCAAAGAATCGTAGAGAAAGAGCAAGTTGAGATTGACCCTCAATATGAATCTATAAAGCAAGAGGTGCTTTATTTTATGAATAAAAACTCGTTAGAAGTAACTATACCGGTCGTTCTAGAGAATAAAGTTAACGCATTGGTGGGTATCGGGAAGAAAGATAATCTCCAGGCTTATACTCTTAAAGATATCGAACTTCTAGAACACCTTGGCAAACAAATCGGCATCACCATTGATAATGCCCTTCATCACGAAGATATCGTAGAAAAAGAACGTTTGGCCGAAGAGTTAAGGCTTGGCCGGGAAATCCAGATGGCCCTTCTTCCTCAGGAAACACCAACGATTCCGGGGCTTACCGTTTACGGCCTCATGCAACCAGCTAAAGAAATAGGCGGAGATTATTACGATTTTATCACATTGACCAAACAAAATTCGCTTGCCATAGTCATCGGAGACGTATCCGGAAAAGGTGTTGCGGCAGGGCTTTTAATGGCTATGGCCAAGACGGCTATTCATACCATATCTCAAGAAGAACCTTCTCCAAGGCAAGTCCTGATCAAAACCAATCAGATACTCTATAAACACCTTGGCTCCCAGAAATTTATGACGATGCTCTATCTGAGTTGGAACGCTCAAACCAGAACGTTAAGTTATTCTTCAGCTGGTCATGAACATATCCTGGTCTATAGGGCCGATACTAAAAAAGTAGAGTCGATCCTAAGCGGAGGATTCATGTTAGGGATGATGCCTGACATAGAACACTTTCTGGAAGACAACAATCTTGATTTTAACCCACGAGATAAGATAATTCTCTATACGGACGGAGTAACTGAGGCTCA
>JAQTUY010000079.1 GCA_028707105.1 Candidatus Omnitrophota bacterium
ATTTTATGACCGGGCGGATCATTAAAAAAGACGGCCGGTTCTATTTTAATGAAGGCCGTATCCAGATCAAGATGGTGGAAGCGATGTATAAAAAGATGGCTCCGTATTCCGGTAAAGATATTATTTTCGGGATAAGGTCGGAAGACATTTACGATAAGTTATTTGTTTCTGAAGCGCCCCCGGAGAATATCGTAAGGGTCAACTGCGAAGTGGTCGAGCCCATGGGCTCCGAAGTGTACCTGTACTTAAACACCGGAAACCATACCTTTATCGCCCGCGTGGGAGCGCATGATAAACCCGCGGTCAATCAGGATATGGATGTTGTCTTTGATATGAGTAAGGCGCATTTTTTCAACAAAGACACGGAAGAAACCATAATTTAACGCAAGGCATGCCCCTTTAAGAGGCTCAACCTCCGGGGGCAAAGTGAAGACCTTGATAAGACACTTCCTTTTATCCGTTTCCATATTTTTAGTCGTCAATATTGCCGTCATTTTCTATCTGGCCAAAAAAACTTCCCGCCGCAAAGCCTATTTCAGTTTTGAAAGAGAAGCCCTTCAGGAAAAAATAAATACCATCAATAACCGGCTCAAGAATTCGGGCGATATCTATAACGCCCTGGGGCAGAAGATAATCCGTTACGATAACCTGAAAAATATCACCCAGGAGCTGAGCCAGAGTCTGTCCCTGGATACGATCTGCCAGGATATAGCGGAATTTACTTTTTCCCTAATCGCCTCAAACAAAGGTACCTGCCTGTTGTATCTTATTGATACCAAAAATCAGAATTTAAGCCTGTTCGCCAGCCGCAAGGAAAACAAGGAACTGGTGATAAAAGCCAAGGAAGGGGATATATTCGACCGCTGGGTATTGAGGCATGCCAGCGCCCTATTGGTCGAGGATATCAGCAAGGATTTCCGTTTTGACCTGGAAAAGATCCAGGAAGAACATCTGCGGCCGTTTTATTCGCTGATCAGCGCCCCGCTGATCAGCCAGGATAAAATGCTGGGGATCATCCGCCTGGACAGCATGGAGACCGCCGGCTACGCACAGGATGACTTGAGGTTCCTGACCACAATTTCGGAGCTGGGGGCGGTCGCCCTGGAAAACGCCACCCTTTTTCAGAGGACCCAGGAGCTGGCGATCAAGGATAGCCTGACAGCCCTTTATACCAAAGGGTATTTTATGGACCGCCTGGCGGAAGAATTCAAAAGAAGCGTGTATCAAAACGTCCCGCTTGCGCTTCTGATGATCGATATCGACCATTTTAAGGAATATAACGATAAATTCGGGCACACCGCGGGCGATATCATCCTTAAAGAGATCAGCTTCCTGATCAGTAATTTCCTAAAAAAACAGCACACTATTTCCTGTCGTTTCGGCGGCGAAGAGTTCTGCCTGTTATTGTGTGAAGTCGACAAGAAATCCGCCGTCAAGCACGCGGATGAGCTCAGGGCCCTGATCGAAGAAAAGAAGATCGTCCTGCGCCGGCAAAAAATGAACGTCACTGTTTCCATAGGGATAGCGGCTTTCCCGCAGGATTGCCGCAATGAAGAAGAGCTGGTCTATAACGCGGATTCCGCCCTTTACCAGGCCAAGCAAAAGGGCAGGAATAAAGCGGTGGGGTTTTAAATGCCATACCTGATACTGATAATCCTGGCTAATATCCTGTTATATTTCCAAGCCGGTCAGGTCATCAAGACCTACCTGAAAAAGAAAAAAACGGATAATGCCGCTTTGGCCGTCTTTTACAATGAGCTGGAACAAAAAGAGAAGCTCATCCAGGAACAGAGCTCGCAATTATCGGGCAAGCTTGAATCGGTGATCGAGATATACGACGTGACAAAAGATATCTGTAAATCGCTGGAAGTCGAGGAAGTATTCAATATATTTAAAGATAAGCTGAAAGAATATATTAGCATAGAGGACTGCCGCTTTTTAAAAGATAAAAAAGACATTTCCCTGAGCAAGGATTACCTGATCCTGCCCCTGAACATCGACAATAGATCCGTGGGGTCCCTGGCGGTAAAAGGGATGAAAGCCCATGAAGAAGAAAGGTTTAATATCCTGGCCGCCCAGTTTTTTATGGGACTTAAAAGGGCCCTTCTTTATCAGCAGATACAGGAGCTGGCTATTACCGACGGCTTGACGGCCGTATTTACCCGCAGGTATTTCATGGAAAAGCTTAGTGAGGAGATCGAGCGCTCCGCCAAATTTAACCTGAAATTCGCTTTTCTAATGGCCGATATCGACCATTTCAAGGAATACAACGACCGTTACGGCCATCTGGTCGGGGATGTCGTCCTTAAGGAGGCTGCCGCCACCATCAAGGAAAGCGTCAGGCAAATAGATGTGGTCGGCAGGTACGGCGGCGAAGAATTCGCCATATTGCTGCCCGAAACCTCCCCCCGTAACGCTTACTTCGCGGCAGAACGTATCCGTAAGGCCATAGCGGCAAAAAGGATCAGGGCCTACGATGAAGAATTAAGCCTCACTATCAGCATCGGACTTTCGGCTTTTCCCAAAGACGCCAAAGACGGGCATGATGTCATTGATAAGGCCGATATGGCGTTATACCAGGCCAAGCAGAAGGGCAGAAATGAGGTATGCGCTTTCACCACGAAATGAATACTCCACGGGCTAAAGCCTATGGTTTCTTACTGAAATACTTGAGTGGCCAAGCTTCATCCGCGTCATTAATGGAGCAGTTTTGTGGCCACGAAAGTATAAACACGCAAGCCAATAATATTCTTTGCAATTACAGCCTTTTTAAGATAAAATATTCGGAATGAAATACATCATTGGAATAGATCTGGGCGGCACTTACATAAAATTAGGATTGTTAAATTCGCAATACAGGATCTTGGACAAGCAGGTCCTTCATACCGCGAAATTCATTAAAAAAGAGAGCCTTATCCTGGTCATTGTGGATTCAGTAAAGAGCTTTATCGCGGCGCATCAATTAAAAGCCGGGGATGCTCTGGGTATAGGTATCGGGCTTCCCGGCCCCATAGATCCTCAAAGCGGTATAGTGCGCTTCCTTCCTAACATTCCGGGTTGGCGCGATGTTCCCCTAAAGGCCATTTTAACCCGTAAGTTACAGATCCCCGTGTTTATTGATAACGACGCTAATTTAATGGCATTAGCCGAGTTTAAGCTAGGCGCCGCCAAAGGAGCCCTGAACGCGGTATGCGTTACTTTAGGCACCGGCGTAGGGGGAGGCCTTATTCTAAACGGCAGGCTTTTCCGGGGCTCGGCATTTGCCGCCGGCGAAATAGGGCACATTCCGCTCAACGAGGAGGGGCCGGTTTGTAATTGCCATGGCCGGGCCTGCCTGGAAAGATATATCGGCAACAAGCGTATACTTGAAACAGCAAGAAAAACATTCAAAAAAAATATAAGCCTTGAGGAATTAAGCAGACTGGCCGGCCGGGGCAATACGAAAGCCGTGAATATCTGGCAGGAAACAGGCAAAAAGATCGGCGTAGCCTTAACAAGCGTGGTCAACCTGCTTAACCCTGATTGCGTGGTGATAGGAGGCGGAGTGGCTAACGCCGGCCGGGTACTTTTTAACAGCATAAACAAGACTGTCCTGGCCCGGGCCATGAAGACCCACGGACGGCAAGTGAAGATCTTTAAGGCGAAATTGGGCGAAGATAGCGGAATAATCGGCGCCGCGATATTGGTAAAACAAAGGGGTCAGGTCTAATGAAGTTCGGAAAGATCACAACTGATATCATCTTGATTTCCTGGCTGGCGCTTGGCGCATGCTGTTCAGTATCCGCGGAGGACCCCAAGCAGATCCCGGGCATCAATCCTATTGTTGTAAACGGCGACCGGGTGGAATATTCCGCCGATAGTAAAGAGGTTAATATCTCCGGGAACGTGCTTATTACTTATAAAGGTTCCCGGATGACAGCGGACAGGGTCAAAGTCAACACCGTGACCAAAGATGCCGTTGCCGAAGGCAATGTCCTATTGCAGGATGAAAGCGGCACTATTGAAGCGGAAAGCCTGCTTTATAATTTCGACACTAAAAAAGGGACGATGCTGAAGGCAAAGATAAAATCCGGTAACCAGTACGGCCGCGGCGAGCAGATCGACCGTATCAGCGATACCCAATTTACGGTAAAGAACGGTTATCTTACCAGCTGTAATTACGACGAGCCGCATTATAAGATACATTCAAAAAAGATAGAGATCACTGCCGGGGATAAGATCACATCCCACAGCGACATTCTTTATGTCGGCAAGACCCCGATATTTTACCTTCCCCAATATACCCATAGCCTTAAGGACAGCTTTACGCATTTTCAATTCCGTCCCGGTTACACCAAGGATTGGGGAGCTTATTTGCTCACGACTTATCGCGACGACTTGAACAAAAACGCCAAGATCCGCTTTTTCCTGGATTACCGGGACAGGCGCGGCGTAGGAGAAGGTTTCGGCTTGAATTATGACACCATATTCGCCGGGAAAGGCGATTTTAAATTTTATTATATCAATGAACAGGATAAGAAAGAACGGGATACCTTGCCCGTTAACGCGGCGACAGAATTCGAAAGGTACCTGGTCCGCTGGCGCCATGCTTGGAAGATCGACCCTAAGACCACATTGACCTCCGAATATTATAAGATCGAAGATAAAAAGAGGGCTGCCGACCCCACGGTAAGTTTCCTGAAGGATTATTTTTACACGGAATATGAAAAGGACGTCCTGCCTAAATCCTATGTATTGCTTACTCATGGTTTCCAGGAAGGCATTGCCAATATCACATTCCAGAAAAGAGTAAACCGCTGGTATACACAGACCGAGAAACTGCCTGAGCTGACCTATGATTTGACTAATTTCAGATTGGGAGAGTCGCCGCTTTATTTTACCGACCAGACCAAGATCGCCAGTCTTGCTTATAAGACCGCCAGGCCGTCGGACAGGAACCATTCGGTGACCAGGATCGATAACTTTAACCAGCTTTCCCTGCCGTCAAAGGTTTCCTTCCTCTGGTTTACGCCTTATACGGGCATAAGGGAGACCTATTACAGCAAGGATAAAAATAATAATCCGCTGGGGGTGAGGACGGCCTTTTCCACCGGCGCGGAAGTAAGCACTAAATTCTATAAGGTATTAAATGTAAATTCGGAATTTTGCGGCATAGAGGTTAACGGCCTGCGCCACGTCATTTCACCGATAGTAAAATACGACTATGTCCACGAGCCGACTGTCCACGCGTCTAAATTGCGCCCCGATTTCTTTACCACTGCCGAGAGTAACGAATTTTTTGACTATATTGATAACGTGCGCAGGACCAGCGCCTTTAACATCGAATTGGTCAACAAACTGCAGACCAAAAGGAATGATGAGACGGTGGACCTGGCGATGTTCCGAATAGAAACCGATTACCGGCTGCGCAATGACGCTTACGCCAGCGGTTTTTCGGACTTTTTCCTGGAAACAGAGCTGATGCCTTATTCCTGGCTGCGCTTCGACGCCGACGCCACCTACGATTACCGCCAGGAGTATTACAAGACGGCAAACGCGAACATCAATTTTACCTTTGCCAAGGAGAGGGATTTTAGCATCGGGGACCGTTACGAAAGGAAGGGCCACCGGGACCTTACGACACAATTTTCCTGGCGCATAAATCCCAAGTGGAAATTCAGGATCTACGAGCGTTTTCAGCTTTACTCCAACGATACTCCTAAAGGGTTGATCCAGCAGCAATACTCTATTTCCCGGGACCTGCACTGCTGGACCGTTGATTTCACTTATGATTACCAGAAAGTCCACGGCCACAGCATCTGGATGGTATTCCGCCTTAACGCCTTCCCTGATATCGAGCTGGGATTCGACGCTTCATACAATAACCCCAAATCAACAACTACCGGTAATTAACCACAACTTACTATGACAATCTTAAACCAGTTCCAAAAGAAGATCCGGTCAAAAGAAATGAAAATATCCGTGGTCGGCCTCGGCTATGTCGGCCTTCCGCTGGCAATGGAATTCGCCAAGAAAGGTTTTTGCGTCCTGGGGATAGACACGGACAAAGACAGGATCGACCGCATCAAAAGCAGGCAGTCTTATATCACCGACGTGCCGGATAAAGAATTAAAAGCGGTTCTCAGGAAAGGAACCCTTGACGCTACGACTTCTTTTAAGCCCTTAAAAGATATTGACATTATTATTATTTGTGTCCCTACGCCGCTAAAGATGAAATACCAGCCCGATATATCCTTTGTCCGGGAAGCGATCAAAAGCGTGGCGGAAAACATGAAGCAGAAAAGCCTGATCATCCTTGAGAGTACGACTTATCCGGGCACGACCGAAGAAGTAATATTGCCCATCTTCGAAAAAAAAGGGCTCAAGCACGGGAAAGACTTCTATCTCTGTTTTTCGCCGGAAAGGATCGACCCGGGCAACAAGGCGTTTCCGGTCCAAAAAATAGCCAAGATCGTCGGCGGCGTGAATAATGAAGCGGCCCAGCTGGCAAAGATCGCCTATGAAGCCGTTATCGCCAAGGTCGTCCCAATTTCGTCGGTCAAGGTCGCGGAAACCGCCAAGCTGCTTGAAAATACCTTTCGCCTGGTAAATATCGCCTTGATCGATGAGATCACCATGATGGCTGAGAAGCTGGGGATCAATATCTGGGAAGTCATA
Source organism: Candidatus Omnitrophota bacterium (assembly GCA_028707105.1). The sequence continues at coordinate 6,658 of JAQTUY010000079.1, forward strand.
GACGCGGCGAAAACCAAGCCTTTCGGCTTTATGCCGTTTTATCCGGGTCCCGGAGTAGGGGGTTTTTGCATACCCAAGGACCCGATGTACCTGTATTGGACAGCTAAAAAATTCGGCTTTAAATCAAGGTTCATCAAGCTTTCCCAAGGAATAATCTCATCCATGCCCGGGTATGTAGTCCAGAGGCTGGAGGCGGTACTAAAAAAAAGAGGGAAGCTGCTGCGCGGAGCCAGTATCCTGGTTTGCGGGGTCACTTATAAAAGGGATGTTAAAGACCTGCGTAAATCCCCGGCTCTGGATATCATCCAGCTGTTGCAGAGAAGCGGCTCGAAAGTCTCCTATTATGACCCGATGATACCGTACTTGAAGCTCGACGGCATAAATTTAAAAAACACCGGAATGAGCAGGATCCGGACAAGTAAATTTGACTGCGCGCTGATTACCACCGATCATACCGGCGTGGATTACAGCCTGATATTGGACAGGTCTTCTTTTGTCTTTGACACGCGCAATGTATTCAAGGGTAAAAAAAGCGACAAGATTTACCGGCTCTAGGATGGATATAAAAATGAAAAAGGGATTCGCGCTGATAGAGTGGACTATAGTCATAGCTTTCATCGCCCTGCTTGGCCTGATCGGCATACCCAAGCTGATCGCCGCCAACGTCGCGAACAATGAGGCGGCGGCCCAGAAGACGCTCAAGATAATATCCATAGCCTGCGAGAACTACGGCAAGGCAA
>JAQTUY010000080.1 GCA_028707105.1 Candidatus Omnitrophota bacterium
GCATTAAAAAAAGAGATCGGCAGCATAATCCAGACCGAGCTTAAAGACCCGCGCCTTGGGTTTGTGACCGTCATGCGGGTGGAATTGTCGGATGATATGCGTTACGGAAGAGTTTTTTTTAGCGTTTTGGGCAGCGCCGAAGAGCAGAAAAAAAGCGTTGAGGCCCTGGAGAGCGCCGCGGGTTTCATCCGTAAACTCGTCGCTGAAAGGATAGAATTAAGGTATGTTCCGGAACTGCGGTATATCCTGGATACTTCCTGCGAGTATAGTATCCATATTCAAGAGGAGCTGGATAAGATAAAGGAAGAAGATGAGCATAGAAAAAGTGATCAAGGGGATAAATAAGGGAAGAAGTTTTCTGATTACTTCTCACTTTAACCTGGAGGGGGATGCCCTGGGTTCGGCCCTGGCCCTGCGTTACCTGCTCCTTGCGCTCGGGAAAAAAGCCCAGGTGGTCATGGAAGATGAGTGCCCCGCGGAATACCGTTTTCTTCCCGGTACCGATAAGTTAAAAAAAATAAAAGATATCCGGCATATCAAGTATGATGTTTTCGCGGCCGTCGACTGCTCGGATCTTGGCCGGTGCAGGGCGGTGGCGGAGATGGTCGATAAAAATAAGCCGGTCATTAATATTGACCATCACCGGAGCAATAATAATTTCGCGGACGCCAACTGGGTAGATCCTGAAGCCTCCAGCGCCTGCGAGATGATTTTCCGGTTGTTTAAAAAGATGCGCGTCCCCATCGGCAGGAAAGAAGCGCTTTGCATGTATACCGGCATACTTACCGATACGGGATCTTTCCGTCATCCCAATACCACTGCGATGACGCATAGCATCGCTTCCGAGTTGATGGACCTGGGCATCGACGCCAGCGAAGTTTACGCCTATATTTATCAAAGCTTGGGTTTTGAGGATGCCCGGCTTTTATTAAAAGCGATCAATACCGTAAAGTTCGACTCTAAAAATGGGATCGTCCATTTTTTCCTGAAGAGCAGCTTTTTTAAGGGGCGTAAATTATCTTTTGACCTGACGGAACAGATACTTAATTTCGGCCGGATGATCGCGGGCGCCAGGGTCGTGGTATTGTTCAAGGAAAATATGGACAGGCCTGACCAGATCCGGGTTAACCTGCGCTCCAGCAAGCAGGTGGATATAAGCGTCGTTGCCAGGATGTTCGGCGGCGGCGGCCACAAAAACGCCAGCGCCTGCACCGTAAGCGGTAAGCTGGAAGCCATCCGGCGCAAAGTAATACGTCAGATCAGAAGGCTCCCTAATCCATAAATGAAGGTAATATTCGGCCTCCGAAAATTTAAGAAAGTCGCCCGCCCGGTTGTTACGCTCGGCGTATTTGACGGCCTGCACCGCGGCCACCTCAAAATAATAAGCCGCGCCGTAAGGACAGCCCGCAGGATAAAAGGAAAGAGCGTAGTCGTAACTTTTTATCCCCATCCCCAGGCTCAAAAAAGCCTCTATTCCCTGAAGCACCGGATCAGGCTGCTTAGAGAACAGGGAGTGGACATCTGTGTCGTAATAAAATTTACAAGCGCGTTTTCCCGAATCTCGGCGGCGGAATTCGTGGAAAATATCCTGGTTGAAAAGATAAGGCCTTTATATGTATATGTCGGCGAAAACTTTACTTTTGGCCGGGGCGGGCTTGGCGGCGCGGAAGCTTTAAAAAGATACAGCCATACTTATGCTTTTAAGCTCAAGGTCTTTTCTCCGGCCAGGTCCGGGGCGCGGCCTATCAGCAGTACCGCGATACGCTCGCTTATCAGGGGCGGCGATCTTACGCGGGCGGGCAGGCTGCTCGGCCGCCGCGTCAGCGTTCTCGGTAAAGTCACAAGCGGCAGCGGTATCGGAAGGACGCTGGGTTTTCCGACGGCAAATATCACGCCGCATCATGAAGTCCTGCCCCCTCCCGGGATCTACGCGGCGCGGGTAAGCTTAAATAATAAATTTTTTGCCGGCGCCTGCTATATCGGTTCGAAACCCACATTGAAGAGGCGGTACAGGGCAGCAGCTCCGGCGGTGCATATTGAAGTCCATATATTTGATTTTCGCAGGAATATTTACGGAAAAGAACTGGAGGTCGAATTTATTAAAAAAATAAGGGAGGATAGGAAATTCTCTTCACGGGAAGCTTTAGTAAAACGTATCAGTAAGGACGTTTTTCTCGCCCAAAAGATACTCCACCACAATATATCCGTTTTCCAGCCCAGGTAGATACTACCCCTTGTATTTAAACAAATTAGGGCATTTTTTGTCTTGACAAGGTGGTTTTTTTTGTCTATTATGTGGTTACAAAGTGGTTAAAAGTGGTTAATTGTGGAGAGATATGTTTTACGGAGAGTACCTACATTCTATCGACCGTAAGGGCAGGCTTATTCTGCCTTCCCGCTTTCGTGAAGCAGCCAAGAGTAACTTCATAGAAAAGTTTTTTGTTACCCGCGGCCTGGATAAGTGCCTTTTTATGTTCTCCGAGGAGGAATGGCGCCTGCAGGAACAGAAATTCAGGACAGCTTCTTTTACCAAGCCGCAGGTGCGCGCTTTTAACCGCCTGTTTTTTTCGGGGGCAGTCGATGTCGCTCCGGATAAACAGGGCAGGATCCTTGTTCCCCAGTACCTGAAGGATTTTGCCGAGATAAAAAAAGATGTGGTGATCGTCGGGGTTTCCAACAGGATCGAGATATGGTCAAGGGATATCTGGTCAGAATTCTATAACAATTCGCGTCCGACATTTGAAGAGATAGCGGATAAGCTGATGGACGCTTAAATGGGCCGTATGAATGATGATGGTCAGCGAGAAAGAAACGATCCACGTACCCGTAATGTGTAAAGAGATAATCGAGCATCTGGATCTTAAACCCGGGAAGATGATCGTAGACGCCACTGTCGGCCTGGGCGGGCACAGCATCGAGATATTAAAACGCATAACGCCCGGCGGGATGCTCATAGGCATTGATAAGGATGAAGAAAGCCTGGAGCTTTGCCGTACGGCATTAGATGAATTCAAGGGATCTTTTGAATTAAAGCACGGCGACTTTCGGGATCTGGACAAGATCTTGAGCGAAATGGATATCGGGGCGGTAGACGGTATAGTTTTTGACCTGGGTGTGTCTTCGTATCAGCTGGGCGCGCCTGAGAGAGGTTTTAGTTTCCGCGAGGAGGGGCCGCTGGATATGCGCATGGACAGGACCAGTTTTATATCGGCTTACGACCTGGTCAATAACCTCAACGAGGAAGAACTTTCGAATATGCTCTGGTCTTTCGGCCAGGAAAGATGGCATAACCGCATCGCCCATCTCTTGATCCAGGAAAGGCAGCGTTCACCTATTTCTACCACCCGGCAGCTCTCCGATATCGTAGTCCGCGCCACCCCGCGCGCGCACCGTCATTACCGCATCCATCCGGCGACCAGGACTTTTCAGGCTATCCGTATAGCCGTTAACCGCGAACTGGAAACGCTCGACGAGGCTATCAAGAGAGCGGTGGGCCTGCTTTCGCCCGGAGGGCGCATCTGCGTCATTGCTTTTCATTCGCTCGAGGACCGGATAGTCAAATTGAATTTTCGCGCCTTTAGCCAGGAGCACAGCGTAAAACTTATCACCAAAAAACCATTGATCACTTCGGATAAAGAAAAATTTGAGAATGCCGCCAGCCGCAGCGCCAAGCTCAGGGTGGCAGAGAGGTCATAAAAAAAATGAGGACAGCCAGGGTAATATGCGCCATATTCTTGTTCACGTTCGGCTCGCTGCTGTATGTTCACCAGCAGACCAGGATCGTGAGCCTTGCTTATTTGAGCGGAAAGAAACAGGTAGTTTTAAAGGAGCTCCTTGATGCGAATAATATTTTAAGATACAATATGAACGTAATATCCTCGCTTCCATACCTGGATAAGAAGATCCTTTCCAAAGACTTGAGTTTCGAGATACCGCGCGAGCAGCAGCTGGTAAGGTTCAATTACGCACGGCAGGATTTGGGTATCAGCCAGGAATTGAAGAAGAGGAACACCCTGCTCGGCGTATTATTCGGAGCCGGAAAACAGGCGGAAGCTAAGACTCTCAACCACTAACCTTAAATAGAAACGACCGCTTTCTAAAAAAGGTTAATCCTATATTGTGTATATAAAAGACTATTCTCGCCGTTTAGGGGCCGTATTTTTCATCTTTATATTCCTGCTTTTATTAGTCAGCGCCCGCCTTTTTTATATCCAATTCTTCAAGTATTCTTACCTTAAGAACCTGGCCAAGAAACAGCATGAATTCCTGGTTGAGCTTGAGCCGCGCCGCGGCACGATCTATGACCGCAAGCTAAGGCCCCAGGCGCTTAATATCGCGGTGGATTCGCTTTTCGCCGACCCCAAGAGCATTAAGAATAAAGAATCGGCGGTCCAGCAATTATCCGCCGTATTAAGGCTGGACCCGGCGTATTTAAAGAATAGGATATACCGCGACAAATCTTTTATCTGGATCGCCAGGAAATTAGGCAGTGAAGAAGCGGGCAGGGTAAAAGCGCTTAATATGAAAGGGCTGGGTTTTATAAAAGAGAGCAAGCGCTGCTACCCTAACGGCTATCTGGCCAGCCATACTATGGGTTTCGTCGGACTGGATAATTCCGGGCTTGAAGGGCTGGAGTCACATTATGAGCAGTATCTTAAAGGCGAATCGGGATGGGCGGTATTCTTAAGGGATGCCCGTCAGAAAAAGCTGGACTTGCCTGAAGGCCTGGTCTTGCCTAAAGACGGTAATAGCCTGGTGCTGACCATTGATGAGGTAATCCAGTATATCGCCGAGAGGGAACTGGATAATGCCTTCCGTACTTTTCACGCTAAACAGGCCAGCATAATAGTCATGGACCCGCGCACGGGGCAGGTCCTGGCTTTGGCGAACCGCCCGGCTTATGACCTCAATGAAGCGGGCAAGGCGGAGCCGGCAGTGCGGAAAAATCACGCCATATGCGATCTGTTCGAGCCGGGTTCGGTCTTTAAGATAGTCACCGCTTCCGCCGCTATCGAGGAAGGCAGAGTCAATGAGAACGACAGGGTCTTCTGTGAGAACGGGAATTACCGCCAGTCTAACCGTATATTGCATGACCATACGGCTCACGGCTGGCTTACCTTCAGGGAAGTCATCGAGCAGTCCAGCAACATCGGTACCAGCAAGGTGGCGCAGAAAATAGGCCCGGATGTTCTTTACAAGTATATAAAACTTTTCGGGTTCGGCTCTTCCCGCGGTATCGACCTGCCGGGTGAAATAAACGGGATGGCCAAGCCTCCTAAGTTATGGTCGAGCACCTCTATCGGCGCCATCCCGATGGGCCAGGAGGTGGGCGTTACGGTCCTGCAGCTATCCTGCGCGATATCGGCTATTGCCAACGGCGGGTTGCTGATGAAACCTTATCTGGTCAAGCAGGTCCAGGATATGAACGGCGAGGTGATCAAGGAATTTTTCCCGCAGGTGTCTAATAAAGTCATTTCTCCGGAAACGGCGCAGCGCGTGCGGGCCATACTTACAGGTGTCGTTGAGGACGGAACGGGAAAATTAGCGGCGATCCAGGGAGTGAAGGTCGGCGGGAAGACCGGGACAGCCCAGAAGTTAGAACCGGACGGAAGATATTCGCATAATAAGTTCGTGGGTTCTTTTATCGGCTTCGCTCCCGCGGACAATCCGGTCATCACTGTCTGCGTGGTGCTGGATGAGCCGCACCCTTCTTATTACGGCGGAGTAGTCTGCGCCCCGGTGTTTAAAAAAGTGGTGACCGATGTCTTGAATTATCTGGAAGTCATGCCTCTGGATAAGGTAGTATATTCCGCGGAAATGGCGGCTAACGCTGTTGGAAGATAAAGAGATGAAAATACGGGATATCGAGATAACCGGGATCGCCTGTGATTCTAAAAAAGTATCGGATGGTTCTTTGTTCGTGGCGATAAAAGGCGCCTCTCAGGACGGCCATAAATTTATCGATGAAGCCGTGAATAAGGGCGCCAGGATCGTGGTCCACCAGGAGCCGTTTGATGCCTGCCCTGCCGGCGGAAAGGCTGTTTTCATCCGGGTCAAGGATACCCGCAAGGCTCTGGGCAGGCTTGCCGCCCGTTTTTACGGCAACCCCTCCGCCGCCTTAAAGGTCGTCGGTGTCACCGGGACGAACGGAAAGACAACGATCACTTATTTGATCGAAAATATCCTGGCCGGGGCGGGTTTTAATCCCGCGGTCATCGGCACGATAAATTACCGCTTCAACGGCAAGGCCGTGCCCGCGGGTAATACTACCCCCGGGCCGGTGGATATACAATCATTGCTGGCGGATATGCTTAAAAATAAGGTTAATTATGCGGTGATGGAAGTCTCATCCCATTCCCTGGACCAGGACCGCGTGGAGGCAGTAAGATTCTCGCACGCGATCTTTACCAACCTTACGCAGGACCACCTGGATTATCACGGCACGATAGATAATTATTTCCAGGCTAAGGCCAGGTTATTCAGGAAGATGCCCGGGGGAAGCGTCTCTATTATCAATAATGACAGCCCTTACGCTAAAGATATCGTCTCATTGACCGGCTCGCGCGTTTTGACTTACGGGCTTACGGAACAGTGCGATGTTTACGCCACCGATATAAATTTTAACGTTTCCGGGACTTCTTTTACGGCGCATACGCCGCGGGGGGAACTGGATATCAGGAGCGCGCTTATCGGCAGGCACAATGTTTATAATCTTTTAGCCGCGATAGCCTTTGGCGTATCGGAGAAGTTAAAGACAAGTTCGATCAGCTCCGCTATCCGGGATTTTAAGTTTGTTCCCGGCAGGCTGGAGAGAATAGACCGCGGGCAGGATTTTTTCGTATTCGTGGATTACGCCCATACGGATGACGCCCTGGTCAATGTGCTTACGGCGCTGCGGGAGTTGTCTAAGAAGAGGATAATAGCGGTGTTCGGCTGCGGCGGGGACCGGGATAAGGCTAAAAGGCCCAAGATGGGCAAGGCGGTATCGCAGCTGGCGGATTTCGCACTTATCACATCCGATAACCCCAGAAGCGAGGATCCGCAGAGTATCATAAAAGATATATTAAAAGGGATCGATAAGGATAACTATAAAGTGGTCGAGCAGCGCGAAAAAGCCATAAAGGAAGCCTTATCAATGGCCCGCAGCGGTGATATAATATTAATTGCCGGCAAGGGCCATGAAACATATCAGATCACCAAAGGCAGAAGCGCGCCCTTTGATGACAGAGAGGTTGTGAAGCAATGTTTAAGATCAATGAATTATTAGAAGCCACAGGCGGGAAGCTGATATTAAAAAGAAAAGACCGCGCCCCGGGCGCGGTGTCCATCGATTC
>JAQTUY010000081.1 GCA_028707105.1 Candidatus Omnitrophota bacterium
TGTGCGAAGGCGTGACTCCAAGCGGTAAAGGGGTCAAATCCACCACTTTTACTACCATTGCAACAAGAAAAGATACGAACGCTGAAGCGATAAAAATATCTTCTCCGATCGGATAAACCTTTCTCATTACGTCACCTCCTCTTAGGTCTGTCATTTTTTTCTCCATCCTTAGCAAGTTAACTTTTTTTAAATTAACATACATTAATACCGTTGTCAAGATAATTTTCCAGGTGGCGACTTTTACTTCAACCCTATCGCCCGCAGCAGCCCATCCTCCACCTTATACCCCAGAAGCATCGCTTTTTTAGCGTAACTACGCGCCTGCTCCAGCCGGGGAGGGTCCATTGAAGCGCAAAGAACAGCCAGATTATTATAGGCCGCGGCAAAATCCGGCTCAAGCCTCACCGCCTCAAGCAATTCTTTAAAAGCCTCGGTACCCTCGCCCCTTGAGGCATAAAGGGTGCCTAAAGCATAGCGCGCTCGGGCATAAGCCGTATCCAGCCGGACGGACTTTTCATACGCCGCTATGGCTTCACCGGTCTTGCCCTCGCCCTCCAACACCTGCCCCAGGCCGTAATAAGCAAGGGAAAAATCGGGATCGTATTTGATCGCGCTCTGAAAATAATCCTTAGCCTCTGAAAGCTTTCCTTTAGCCATAGCCACAAAACCTATATTGGTCGCAAAATGCGCTGAGCGCGGATAAAGCTTAAGGCCTTCTTTTAATACCTTCTCCGCCTCGTCAAATTTACCCATATTTTCATAGACCAGGCCGATCTCATTATAGACTCCCGCGTAACGCACATTCAGTATCCTGACCTTCTCTAACTCTTCAAGCGCCTCGCTGTATTTACCCTGTTTCCGGCGGATACCGGCCAGGCTCATCCTTGCCCCGATCTTAATATCGGCGATCCCGGGAAGCGCGATGGCCTTTTGAAGCTCTTCTTCCGCCTCCGGATACAGGCCGACCTTGAGATATTCCGCGCCCAGGTTATTGTGGACAAGCGCCGAAGCCTCATCCCTTCTGGCTTCCGCCTTCCATAAGGTGATCCCATCCTTCCATTCAAAATTACGGAACCAGGCCAGGATAGCGTAGATCATAATGATCCCTGAAGCCGCGTAGATAAAATAGCGCCGGTGCGCCAAGTATATCCTACAGGTTAATACGGCAAGTATTAAATAAATGCCTATACTCGCCGGATAAAAATGGTGCTCGGAAGCGATAACATTTAAGGTGCCGTAAAACTTGGGAGCCAGCCCGGCGAGGAATAAACCCAAACCAAAGCTAACAATAGGCTGTTTTTTTCTCAACGCAAAGATCAATACTATGATCGTGCCCATCGCCAAAACTGAAACTAATGCCAGGGGTTGGAATATGGATCTCAAAACCGGAAGGTTATGATAAACGCTCAAAGGCGCGGGAAATAAAAACAGCCTCAAGTAATATAGCGTTACCATAGACTGGGTAAGCGCGTTAGAATACAGGCTGCGCGGCGGATAAAGATTACCCACTCCCCCGAAAATGGCTTTACGGTAAAATAAATAAGCAAATGTCAACGCCGCCAGACAGGCATAAAAAATAACCTTTTCTCTTATCCGCGGCTTTGCCGCGCCGCCGCTCTTACCCTCCCCCGCGCCGTATACAAGATCGCATAAAACTATCATGATGCCAAAACAGATCGCTGTTTCCTTGGTTAAAAGAGCCAGCGCGTAAAACAAGCAGGTTAATACTTTCCGGTTTTTCAAGTAGGCCAATACTCCTAAAAGCAAAAATGAAGTAACCAGTAGATCTGAACGAGAGGTGATATAGCTTACCGCTTCGACGTTGATGGGATGAACCAGGAAGAAAGAAGTAATAATAAGGTTCAGGCCGAAAGGGGCCTTCTTAAAAATGAGTTTTAAGAGCGAATAAAGTAATATGCCGTTAAAAAAATGCAGGAGCAGATTACCGATGTGGTATCCCAGCGGCGCCAGGCCGGAAAATAAATAATTCAGGCTAAAGGTCAACATCAAAAGCGGCCGGAACGTCCCTTTGGGAGAGGGAAAAGAAGAAAAATGCCCCTTAAAGAATTCAGGAATATAGCGCAGGTCTTTGATGTAACAGTTATCCTTTAATGAATAAACATCATCAAATACAAAACCGTTACGTAAGGAATTAAAGTATAATGCCGCGCAAATCAGCGCGAATAATCCTGCCGCTATCATATTTTGAGTGTTTTTCGTCATTTCAATCTTTTGGTTATGACCATATGCGCAATTTGTCCGAATTTTAATTAAAGTTTTTATAAATGTTCGTATATTTTATAAAATCTATCCACGACATATTCCCAGGAAAACTTCTTTTCGATAGTCGCGCGGCCATTCGTACTGAATTTACGCGCAGCTTCTGGATTAGATAAAATCGCAATAATAGCGCTTGATAACTCATGCGGCGACTTCTGAGGAACCAATAATCCGTTATGACCATCCTCTATTATATCAAGCGTACCTCCTACCCTGCTCGCGATGACAGGCGTACCGCAGGCCATCGCTTCCAGTAAAACTACTCCCAAGGCCTCGGTTTGACCTGCTAATTCCACGGAAGGCAGACAAAAAATATCCGCGGAAATATAGTAACGCGGCAGATCCGCGTTCTTAACAACCCCCAAAAATAAAACGTTGTCTTTTAAACCTAATCTTATCGCAAGCGCCTCCAGGCTTGTTCGCTCCGGCCCATCTCCGATAACCAGCAGTTTTGCTTTAGGAAAACTCTTAATCACCTCTACCATTGCCATTATCAAGTATTGGGTGCCTTTCCAATTTACTAATCTGCCGACCGTTAGGATCGAATACTCTTCCTTGATGGAGTATTTCAGGGTTATATCGCCAGGCTTAAAACTATCTGCATCTACCCCCATCGGGATAATCTCAACCTTATCACGCGCTCCATCATCAATTGATATGATCTTACTTTTTGTATAACTGCTGTTCGCAGTCACCCGATCGGAATTACGAATAATAAAAGAACAGATCTTCCGCAGGATCCCTGAATTTCCCATTGTATTTATATCGCTGCCGTGAAGCGTTGTTATATGAGGCGTACCCAAAGCTTTCTTACAAATAGCTCCGATAATCCCGCTGGGGATCAGCCAGTGAGAATGAACAATATCTATCTTGTTTTGTTTAACTATCTTCACAGCATAAAATAATTCAGATAAAAATAACAAAGGAACCTGAATCTTCGCCCAAAAACTATGTTTAATATTAAACAAGATCCCCTGGCCATAAGCCAACCTTTGATATCGAGACGGATAAAAATACGGAAAGCGAAAAACCTTTAAGCCACCCATAACCTCGAACTTTTCTGCCCGCCAATGATGAGGAGCTAAAATAAAAATCTCCAGGCCGTTTTCCCTTAATCGCCTGGATAACTCGTAAACAAATAACTGTATAGTATCCCCTTCCCAGCGCGGAAAAGTCGTAGTCAAAACCAAAACTTTTTTTATTTTTTTATTCATAGTGAATATTTAAGACTAAAAGCGGCATTAAAAATCATTGCAGCACCTCAAATATGACGCTCTCACCCTGGCGATAACGTTCCTGCAGGCTGTCGCGGTATTTATCCAGGAACGGCCCCATATAAAAAGCGGTATCGGGGGTAAACTCGCCTATTAGTATATACTTTATCTTGTGCTTGACTATTTCGCCGCGGATAGCTTCAGGGTCGGGATCATAAGGATAGCATATGCTTTTGTGCCCGGAATACAAGTAAGTAATAGCCGGTTGGCGCGACAGAACCACGCTTTCATCTCCCGCCAAATTCTCTTTCAGCCAGGTATTCAGCATCAAAAAATTATTTAAACCCGGCGGAGCCATTGCGCGGTCCGGCTGCCGCGCGAGCCTTACCGTGAAAACAAGATGGATTATCAAGAGAATGGCGGCTATCGCGAAAAAACAATGCTTGAGGCGGATAAAACCGCATAATCTTTCCAGTCCGCTCAAGAAATAAAAAAAGACAAGCGGGAGGATCGGCAGGAAGTAACGGCCGTCTTCAAATGAAGGCCAGAGGCAGATAAAAATAAGATACAGCAGAAAAAATACCGCCAACCCGTATTGCCCTTTCCGGATCCTGGTAAAGATCCCGGCGGCCATAATAACCAGAGCGGTTAAGGAAAAGACGTTCCACCATATTACCGGGCTGGACTTACGCAAAAACGGGAATATGGATACGCCGATCTGATAAAAATAATAACTTCCTCCTTGTATCGCGCGCAAAACCAAAAAATCAGGCTTAGGCGTAACCAGGCCGGGCGGCATGCCTCCCCAGATAAAATGTTCGAGCGGAGACATGATATAAGGATTATGAATATTTAAGTTGCGCAGCCCCCAGAGAATAACCGGCGGCAGGAATAATATAGTCAAGAATATTAATTTCTTAAGGCGGTCTTTACTCTTAGCGCTATCGGGCCTATCCGAATACAAATACAATAAACCGGCAAAGAATAAAAACGCCCCGATATAACGGGCAAAATATGCCGCGATCAGGGCCAGCGCGGCCAATACCCCTTCCTTATTTAAGAACGAGGTTTTATCTTTATAGCGCGCCAACATAAGGAATGACAAAGCGCAAAGGCAAAGAAATAAAGGTTCGGTCAATATGCTAGCGCTATAAAATATAAATATGCGGTTTAACGCCAGGCAGAAAACGGCAAATAAGGCGATCCTGCTTCCGCCGGAGCGCCGGAAGAGAAAATAAAAAGCCGCGACAGATAAACAGGAAAATATGCCGGCGAATAAAGACATCAGCCAGAAATTCCTGCCGCTGAAAAATATAACGGGAGCCATTATCCAGGATAATAACGGCGGGATAACGGACAGGGGCTCGCCGGGAAAGTTTACCATGCGTAAACCCTGGCCACTCGCCACCGACTCGGCCAATATGATATACTGGCAGCTATCGCCTCTATAGTCGATGAATTGTGGACCGATGCGCGCCAAAACAATACAAAGCAGCGCCGCGCTAAGAATGATCCCAAAAACACCTTTCAGCTTAATCATTATTTCCTGCAGATAGCAACGATATCAAGCGGTTCTCCGGACGTTATCTTATCCATCTTATATAGATCGCGCGGATCTGATATCTCCGGGGCTTCATCGCTGTGCTTCCTGACTTTGCGCCCCGGAAGGAGTAAATGCAGAAATTTTACAACAAGAGAGGCCGCGGGCAAAGGCAGGAGTCTTCTTAAATTAAAAAAATCATAACGCGCGATCCTGACGATCCTCTTAATTCTGGCCCGTTCCAAGCGCATAACTTCCTCGTTGGCAAAGGTCCCCAAGATCTGCAGATCATGGAATTCATGAGAAAGCAGCGTTTCCATCTCAACGCGGGAATATTCCCGCGCGTGATGTATATTCCAGGGGGGCATTGCGCCGGGTAATCTTAAGACCTTATTCGGGGTGGTCAGGATAAAAACACCCCCTTTTTTTAATACCCTGCGCGCCTCGGATACGAAACGCCGGTCATCTTTCACGTGTTCGATCACCTGAAAAGAAACTACGGCGTCAAAGGCATCATCATTAAAGGGGATCTTCTTACCGTCGTAAGCCGTAAAAGAACGATTATCGCCGCCGTATTTCCCGCCGGCTTTTGCTATTAATCCCTTATCCACATCTAGGCCCATAAACTTAGCTACATGGGAAGCCAAAAACATGGCGCCGTATCCGTCCCCGCAGCCAAGATCCAGGCAAATACTATTTACGGGAATTACCTCTTTGCACCACTCGTAGACAAAGATCTCTTTAAGATAAAGATAATATTCATCCTGCGACTTTATTTGTTCCGGGATTATTCTCTCTCCGCTCATTTATTTACTCTGAGGGAGAACGCGGCGGGATCAAGATCAGTGATCTGCTTAAAGGCCATCGGCTTCTGTCTTCTCCATCCGTAATTGATTAATTTGCTCCGAAACCAGCCCCATCAGGAATATCAAGACCGAATTACTGAAGAGGAACACTGCCATATTAGTGAAACGATGAAAAATAATGTAGGTGTATAAATAATACAACAGGCCGGAGATGAAAAATACCAGGCTCACCGGGACAAAGACGCGCAAAGGCGAGAAGAAAATAGCTATCTTGGTGATTATCACCAGGAAGCGGACCCCGTCTTTAAGGAGCCGGATCTTACTTTTCCCTTTCAGGCGGATATTATTAGAAACTGCCACATACTTTATCGGCCTTCCGGCCTTAAGGAACGCCAGGGTAATGGTGGAAGGGTAAGAGAAACCGTTAGGAAGCAGATAGGCGAACTTTAAAGCCGCCTTTCTTTTGACGGCCCGGAACCCGCTGGTCAGGTCCTCTATCTTAAAGCCGGTCACGTAGCTGGCAAAGGAATTATAGATCCTGTTGGCGATCCCGCGCAGAGAGAACAGGCTCTGCCTGCTCCTGGCGCCGACTATCATATCAAATCTGTCTATTTCCTTAAGCAAGAGGGGGATATCTTTTACCGCGTGCTGGCCGTCGGCATCCATAAATACGATGATATCGCTGGTAGAATTTCTTAAAGCGGTCTTAATGCTGGCGCCGTTACCAATATTATAAGGGTGGCGCAGAACGCGCGCGCCGTTATCCTGCGCGATCCGGGCAGTTTGGTCGGATGAAGCGTCATCAACAACTGTAACAGCCACCCCGCTGCCCAGAACGCCCCTGATCTCCCCGATGACCCCGGCAATACTATCTTCTTCGTTATAAGCGGGGATCACTATCTCGATGCTATTTTCCATGTTTTGATTATATCACCGCGGCCAAAGGAACACAATGAAAAACCCGCATCCGGTTTCCCGGATGCGGGGTACTTACTCATCATTGGTTTTCCCAACCACACATTACGTAATTATGAGATTAATAGTGTGCGTGGGAAGCAACGTTGCCTGTAGTCTCGTTCCAAGTATAGGTAGCTCCTGTGAACGGGCATGTCGGGATCTCTTCCGACGCGAAATAACCGGTAGCGAAAGTACTGCTGCCGTTAGCCGGGAATGCCGCTGTTCCGGCGATCGCGCTCTTGGCGTAAAATGACGCCAATGCCGCTCTGACCGTACCTATGTTAGAGTCGCACGCTGCTTGTTTGGCATCGTTTCTAAGATCGATGAACTTCGGGATGGCGATTGCCGCTAAGATACCAATAATAACGATGACCATTACCAACTCGATGAGC
>JAQTUY010000082.1 GCA_028707105.1 Candidatus Omnitrophota bacterium
GCCTTAGTCCTATAAACCAGAAAAGTCTTCCGACAACTGTGTACCGGAAGACTTCTCTGTCTTAACTCACTCAGCTTCACTGACTGATTACAAACAAAGTATACAACCTATTTAAGCTATTGTCAAGTGTTATATTCCATAGCCTCCATCACTACTAGTACAAGGGGAAACAGTTTCCGTTTTGTGTTGGAAACTGTTTCCAAACTGAATGGGACAGTGGGTACCTTAGGCCGCCTCCATCACTACCAACGTGATATCATCATACTGCTCTCTGGTATCGATGAAGGAATAGACTTCCTCTTTTATGGATGAGAGCAGTTGTTCCGCAGGTTTAGATGCGTGCTTCTGGTATATATCGAGCAGGCGTTCAAAGGAGAACTGTTCTTCTTTGGGATTGCGGGCTTCGGTTACGCCGTCAGTATAAAGCATTATCTTATCCCCGGGATTAAGGGTAATTTGATGTTCTTCCAGAAAGTTGGAGATGTCCGGTATCATACCCAGCATGAACCCGCCGGAGATGATGGATTCTACCTTGTTAAGGTTAGCCCTGTAGATAAGTATATGCTCATGACCGGCTGAGGAGTAGGTTAAGGTCTTGGTTTGAGTATCATACCTAAAGTAGAGCATGGTCATGAACTTCTGGGCGCCGATGTGCTTGACCAGGATCTGGTTAGTACGCAGAAGTATCTGTTTAGGGCTTGTTTCCTCCTGGGAAAGGGTATGGATGGCGGTCTTGGCCATGGCCATTAAGAGTCCTGCGGCTACACCTTTGCCGGAGACGTCACCGATGACAATACCTACAGAGGAAATAGCCTGGGAAATTGGGTCTGACCCCATTTCCGGAATAACGAAGTCATAGTAGTCCCCGCCTATCTCCTTGGCCGGGAGCATGGTGCCGATGAGTTTTAGGTTAGGCAGGTTGGGGCTTTCCTTAGGAAGAAGGCTTTCCTGGATCTGCCTGCCTAGCTCTAGCTCCTGCTTTAAGCGCTCCTGTTCAACCAGGCTTGAGACCAGGAAGGCGTTCTCGATCGAGACTGAAGCTTGGACCGCGAAGCCTTTCATTAATTCCAGTTCATCTTTGCCAAAGGTACCTCCGGCTAATCTGTTATCCAGGTAGAGGATACCTATAGGCTTATCCCTAGTTTGCAGGGGTACGGCTATGGCTTGTTTGACAGAAAAAGTTTTGAGCTCGTTTGAGATCTTGGAAGTAGATGCAGCCCCCTGGTCGGCAATAACAGCAGCCTTAGAATGCTGGACCTCATTGATAAGCTCAAGAGATAATTTGTAGTTTTCATAGGAAAAGGATAGGTTGGAGAGGTCCTTTTCCAGGTTGGAGGAGACTTTTAGAGAGAGGTTCTTAGTCTGGTCATAGAGAA
Source organism: Candidatus Omnitrophota bacterium (assembly GCA_028707105.1). The sequence goes on from JAQTUY010000082.1 coordinate 1,377, forward strand.
GCAGGAAGCCCCGTTCTGCTCCGGTTACCTTTAAGCCGTATTCCAGGATCTTCTGGAGAAGCTCATCCAGGATAAAGATCGAGCCGATGGCCTGGGTTACGGAGAGTAGCGAATCTAGATGGCGCTTCTGGGTCAGGACTGTACGGGAGTCTACCGATATGCCTTCGGGAGAGATGGATTCCAGGAGCTTATTGGTAGTATCTAAGTCCAGCTTACAGCCCATCTCGGTAAAGAGGTCCCTGGCTTCGATCAGGTTAGAGTAGGCTTTTTTACGGATAATTGGGTCTGACCCCATTTTATCCGAAAGCAGGAACTTGGCTTCCTCCAGGAGGATGTAGGCGATGCGGTACTTGTCGCCGCCGGGGTTACCCTTGTTGGTACGCAGCCAATGCAGGGCTTTGTCCCAGGTACGCACTGCCTTTTTCTTCCTGCCGGTGAGCCAGAGGTAGGTACCGTTGACTTGGAGAGTATGGCCATAGAAAAATTTATAGGACAAAGACCAGAAATTAGCTTTAGAACAAAACCACCCCGCCCTCTTTAAATAGGCCTTCTTTTTTTGCGCGGATAAAGTATAGTCGTTAATAATGCTATCCAGATAAATTTGAGCCCCGTTGGGAAAGATTACCAAAGTCCAACATCCGCTATTATAATATAAAGGAAACATCGCCATTGCTTCCTCTATAGTCTTGACCGCTATTTCGTAATCGCGCCTTCTTAGGTAAGCATAGGCAAGAAAAGTCGTAGAATACATGACCTGGGTCATATCCTTGACCTGCCTCAGGTATCCCAGGCCCTCCTTGATCTCAGTAACACCCATATCTTCTCTTTCACCTAATAAATAATAGAACGTTCCCTGGTTGACTACCAGCCATCCTAAAGTCTGTAGGGCTTTAGCTTCTCTGGTAAGCACGATCTGTTTTTCGTTCTCGATCAAACCTTCCTTAAGCCTGCCTAACAGCCAGTTATTATGATTGCGATAACAATACCCCACGCCTAATGTCCAGTATTCTCCCAGGCCCTCAAGCAGGTTCGCCGCTTTCTGCGAATATTCCAAAGCCGGTTTTATCCGGTTAAAGAAATGCAGCGTAAAACTCAAATACGCGTAGGCGCCTCCCTCCCTGATCTTATCGCCTAACTGTATAGCCATATTCATGCCCTTATACTGATCCCGAAGGACACGGCTAAACCAGGGAATAGTAACCCAGGCATTACCCGCTACCGTATAAGCATAAGTTAATTCAGGGCAGGGCCCCATTTTCTCGGCCAAGTTTAACATCTTCAATAAAAAGTATAAAGTCCTGTTCATATCAAAGAAATAATACGTATGCGTAAGGCGGTTAAAAAGCCTGGCTACGACCAGGTCTTGAGGAGTGCCCCGGTATGCAGAGCTCACAAAAGCTTTCGGGAACCAGGTATGGAACATCTGACGGATAAATTCCTTTAAGATACCCAGGACCACGCCCAATTTATCGCTAAAGAAAAAAACGTTTAAGATTCTGAGCGCCTGTTCGATCACCTTAGTGCTCTCGACCAATTCCCCTTTCTCGAACAGGGCGTCGCCGATCGCCGCCAATACCCGGGTTTTGCGAACCTTATCCCGGTCCGGAATAAGCGCTTCGCATTTGCGCAGGACCTCCAGTGACTTGTCATACTGCACAGCCAGCCTGTAAGTCTCGCCCAGGTGCTCCAATACCTCCATATACTCGTCGGTACTTACACGCCCCTGTTTTTCCAGGATACCTGCCGCCGTACTATAAAGGCTTATGGCCAGGTTATTAGCGTAAGTATTCTTCGCCTTGTTAGCCGCCCGGATAGAATAAGCGAGCGATTTATCTTCTATCTGTCCTTTGGTAAAATGATACGCCAGGTCATACAAGATAGGTTCATCATTATCTTTATGCTGCTCCTCTAATATTTCGGCGATATGCTTATGCAAGGGCACTTTCTCAACTTCAGGGATCCTCTGGTAGAAAGCCTCCCTGATACGGTCATGCATAAAAAAGATGCTCTCCCTGCCGGTCAGGTCGCGATAGAGAAGCTGGTTACGGATGCCGTCTTCAATAGAATTCAATACCTGCTCAAACGGGCTCTGAGTAAGCTCGATGAGCATTTCAAAATTAACCTCCTTGCCCATGACTGAGGCGTAAGACAGGGTCTGGAGGGAGCTTTCAAAAAGGTCTTCAACGCGCTTGAGAACGGCATCCACAATAGATGAAGGCAGATTGGCATTCTTAAGTTTCCCCAAATCGCAAATATAGTGGTTATTCTTCAAATATACTATATTGGAATCCACCAGCGTATGCAAGAGCTCAAGCGTGAAAAAGGGGTTACCCTTGGCGCGGTCATAGAGGCTGGCGGCTAAAAGAGAAATATCTTCTTCTTTTTCCATCAGGATCTGGCCGATCATCTGGCCGGTGTCCTTGACCGTAAAAGGCTTGACCGGAATATCTGAAAAAGCGATATTTCTTTCTTTTAACTTTTTAGTCAGCTGGGCCAAAGGATGGCTTTGGTCTACTTCCGTATCCCGGTAACTGACGATCAGCAATATGGCGCAATTCTGGAGTTTCTCAGCCACCCTCTCCAGGATCTCCAGAGAACCGTCGTCAGCCCACTGCAGGTCGTCAAGGAACATCAAAAGCGGGCTGGTTTTAGAAGCCAGGGCGGTAATGAAATTGGTCACCGTAATGAGAAAGCGGATCTTCTCTTTATCGGGGTCTAATTCCACAAGCTTCGGCTGCGGGCCGATAAGGTCGACTATAGCAGGGGCGATTTTGACGACCTCTCCCCCCAGTTCCCCTAAAGCGTCCTTAATCCGCTTAATATGGAACTGTTGTTCTTCGTGCGAAAGACGTTTGACTTTTTCAATATAGGCATCCAGGCTCTCGGCAAAAACTTTGTAGGGCGTGCGGAATTCATACTGGTAGCACTTACCGCCGCAAAAAATGCCTCCCAGGCCATGGATCCGGCCGCGCAATTCATCGACTAGGCGGGATTTACCGATGCCGGGTTCGCCAAAGACAAAACACAGAGCCCCTTTATCCTGCTGGGTCTGGTCAAGGGCCGAATCCAGCAGATCCAATTCCTTATCCCTGCCGATAAGACGGGTAGAAAAAGAAAGCTGCATTAATTTATCGGAGCGGGCGATCTCAAAATCTATCACGTTCTTGCCTTCAGCTTTTTGTTTCTGGTATTCTTTCAGATCAGCGATGAGGCCGGTTAAAGATTGATAGCGGTCCTGGGGGTCTTTCGCGATCAACCGCAGGACGATATTCTCGATCACCAAGGGTATGCGGCTGTTCAATTTGGAAGGCAGATCCGGCACTTGGGCGATATGCTGATGTATAAGAGTGGAAACATCGATCGCGGTATAAGGAAGCCTGCCCATGAGGAGCTGATAAAACAGGATACCTAAAGAATAAATATCTGAACGGGCATCTATAGGCCTACGCAGGATGCCGGAGGACTCGGGAGAAAGATAACCAAAGGTCAAGATTATCTCGTCTCCTTGCGTTACACGGCTGATATCCGTAAGAAGGTTGTAACCGAAATTAGTGAGCTTGCATATTTTTGAGCCGGGGCTTATAAGGATATTTGCGGAATTAATAAACTGGTGCAGCAGCCCGTTCTGATGGGCATGATCCAGAGCTGAGGCAACCTGTAAAATAAGCTCAACGGCTAGATCCAACGCCAGGGGCTGGCCGATGTTCTGCGGCTGCAGCAGGAATTTTGACAGCAATATCGCGTCAAAATATTCATTTACAACATAATCTTGCCCTTCAAACTCGCCTTGAGAGTATATTTTTAATAAACTTGGGTGGGTTAGTTTTGAAAGCTGTTCCTGCTCTCTCTTAAAACGCAGGAGAGTTTCCATAGGCCTGGCTTTAGCTTTTTCTCTTAAAAAAGTCACACAGATAGGCTTATTCTCAGCCTGATCCTGGGCTTTATACAGGGCCGTTAGGGGATCCTGATTGAGCTCTTCGAGTATTTTGTAACGGTTAGCTATAATTTTACCAAGCATATGCGGATAACACGCCTCCGATCAGATCAAGACAGGCCTCTTCGCGCCTTAAGAACCGGTCTTGTCGGCAATTTTCTCAGTTTTGAAAGAAAAAACATACCTTCTCATTAATAAAGAATTGGTAACGACCGAGACCGAACTGAAAGCCATAGCCGCTCCGGCGATAACGGGATTCAGCAGAAAATGTGTATACGGATATAAGACACCGGCGGCGACCGGAATTCCGATCATATTATAAATAAACGCCCAGAACAGGTTTTGTTTTATCTTTTTCATCGCGTAGCCGGAAAGATCGATCGCCGCTACCACGTCCCTCAAGTCGTCTTTCAATAAAACGATATCGGCGGATTCTATCGCGATATCCGTACCCGCGCCTAAGGCAATGCCGACGTCTGCTTGAGCCAGGGCAGGCGCGTCATTGATGCCGTCTCCGACCATAGCTACTTTTAAGCCCTGTTTCTGCAAATTCTTAATCTCATTGGCCTTATCCTGAGGCAAGACTTGCGCCAGGACATTATCAATGTCCAGCTGGGAGGCGATAACCTTAGCGGTCTTTTCGTTGTCTCCGGTTATCATCATCACTTCCTTGCCCATCCTCTTCAATGCCGCTATCGTACCCTTAGAGTAAACCTTGAGCGTATCCGCCACGGCGATTATGCCGGCCACCTCACTCTTATACCCGAGTATCATAGCGGTCTTACCTTCGTTCTCTAAAACGCTCAATTTAGTTTCGATGGAAGAGGCGTCAATATTATTCTCCTTAAACAACGTCCTGTTACCCAGAAAAATCCGGCTGCCCTGGTATTTAGCGATGATGCCCTTGCCCGGAAACAAAGTGAAATCGTCCGGGCCGGGTACCTCCATGTAATTATCGGCGGCATACTTAATTATCGCTTCGCCTAAAGGATGCCCGGAACACTTCTCGGCTATAGCCGCAAACCTGATAACATCATCGTTGGCGTACGCCCCGAATGATGTTATATCGGTCAGCTGAAGCTTACCTTTAGTCAACGTGCCCGTTTTATCGAATATCACCGTATCAACCAGGCAGGCAAATTCCAGGCTCCTGGCATTCTTGATCAATATACCCCTGCCGGCCCCTATACCGGTGCCCACGACTACGGCAGTAGGAGTCGCCAGGCCCAAAGCGCAGGGGCAGGCAATGATCAAGACCGTAATAAAAGTAGTCAAGGCGAAAACAAAACCTTCACCCATGACATTCCAGGCAATAAAGGCCCAGAAAGCGATCAAGAGTACTGTGGGAACAAAGTCAGCGGCCACCCTGTCCGCCAGCTGCTGTATGGGGGCCTTGGAGCTTTGGGCCTCCTGCACAAGCCTTACGATCTGGGCTAACATGGTATCCTTGCCTACTTTGGTAGCCTTAAACGTAAAAGCCCCCGTCGTATTTATAGTCGCTCCGATCACGGGGCTGCCCACGCTTTTTTCAACCGGTATACTCTCTCCGGTGATCATTGATTCATCTACAGCGGAATATCCGTGCACGAGCCTGCCGTCAACCGGTATCCTTTCGCCCGGCTTTACGACTATCAGGTCTCCGACAACAACTTCTTCTATTAATATCTTAGTCTCGAAATTATCCCTCAGGACGGTAGCCGTATTGACCTGCAATTCCAGGAGCTTGCGTATCGCATCCGAGGTCTTGCCTTTAGCCATCGCCTCCAGATACTTGCCCAGGAGGATAAAAGAGATCAAGAACGCGGCGACT
>JAQTUY010000083.1 GCA_028707105.1 Candidatus Omnitrophota bacterium
GAAAATATCCTCTATGAATTAAGAATGGTGTATGTCCAAACCACCACGGGAGAAAAGAAATGATCGATAAAGAACTTCTGGATATTCTGGCCTGCCCGGACTGCAAGGGCGACGTGGAGTTAAAAGACAACAAGATAGCCTGTAAGAAATGCGGGAAAAAATATCCTATCAAGAACGGTATACCGATAATGATCGTTGAAGAAGCGGAAAAATAAGATGAAAAAAATACTCGTAATTCACGGGCCGAACCTGGACCTATTAGGCAAGAGGGAGCCGCAGGTCTATGGCAAGACTACTCTTACCGAGATCAATTCCAGGCTTGGAAAAATCGCGAAAGCCAAAAAAGCCCAGTTAAAAATTGTACAATCAAACCATGAAGGCAAGATAGTAGACCTCATCGGCAAAAGCGCGGGCAAATTTGACGGGATATTGATCAATCCGGCCGCCTACACCCATACCAGCGTGGCAATAAGGGACGCGATCGCCGGCTGCGGCACCCCTACGGTAGAGGTACATATTTCAAATATTTATAGCCGGGAGGAGTTCAGACGCCATTCCCTGATCAGCCCGGTTGCTAAGGGCCAGGTTTGCGGGTTTGGGATAAATAGCTATTTACTGGGCCTTGAGGCCCTAATTGATATTTTGAATTAACGTGGGTCAGGCTTCTTTTTACCATCACAAACCAAGGAGATAGCTTGAAACCACTTAGTAACCTGCATAAAACCCTCAAAGAGCGCAAGCTGGATGGCCTGCTGATCAGCCACCAGCCCAATATAACCTATATTACCGGCTACTCCAGCCGGGACTCCTACTTACTGATAACCCCGAAAATCAGCTATTTTATTACCGACTTCCGTTATATGGAAGAGGCCAAGGCTGGCCTAAACAAAGCTTTCTCTATCCGGCAAATAAACGGTTCGGTATTCGGCCTTATTGCTCAGCTAGTCAATAAATCCGGGCTTCGCCGCCTGGGATTTGAATCCAGACATATGCCTTACGCCGAATACGCCAGGATCAAGGAAGAATTGGATTATAAAACCGACTTTATCCCTGTTCCCAAGCTGGTAGAGGAACTGCGCCAGGTAAAGACGCCCCAAGAGATCCGCAAGATCAAAAAAGCCATAAAGATCAATATCCAGGCCTTTAACTACGCCAAAAACATCCTCAAACCCGGAATGAAAGAGCTAGAGATCGCCGCGCTCCTGGAGCGCTTTATAGCCAGCAAAGAAGCCAAAGCCTCTTTTGAGATAATTGTCGCCTCCGGGCCAAATTCGGCTTTCCCGCACCATATCCCCTCCGGCCGTAAGATACGGGAGAATGAACCTGTCCTTATTGACATGGGAGTTGAGCTGGAAAGCTATAAATCTGACTTGACACGCACATACTTTTTAGGTAAAATAACACGGTTATACAGAAGAGGTTATGATATTATTGACATGGCGCAAAAATGCGCCATCAAGAAGATAAAACCCGGTATTGCGGCCAGCCTTATAGACGGAGCTGCCCGCCAATACCTTACCCGCAAAGGTTTAGGTTCGTTCTTCGGCCACAGCTTAGGCCATGGAATAGGCCTGGAGGTCCACGAAGAACCCACGGTTTCAGCCAAAAACAACCAAAAACTACTGCCAGGCATGGTTTTTACGGTGGAACCGGCATTTTATCTTCCTAAAAAATTCGGAATAAGGACCGAAGATATGGTCCTGGTAACACGGAAGGGAGTTGAAATTTTAAGCTATGATCTCGATAAACGAATTTAAATCAGGTTTAACTATTTGTGTCGAAGGCAGGGTCTATCTGGTGCTGGAATTCCAGCACGTAAAGCCAGGCAAGGGAGCGGCTTTCATCCGGGTCAAGCTAAGGGACCTCAAAGCCAATACCGTAATCGAAAAGACCTTCCGAGGCGAAGAAAAGATAGAAGAAGCCTATATTGATGAAAGAAAGCTGCAATACACCTACCACAGCGGTTCAACCTACCACTTTATGGACCAGGAAAACTATGAAGAAGTTTCTTTTTCCGAAGAAACGCTGGGGAACGCCGTTCATTTCCTTCAAGATAACCTGGAAGTCACCGCTTTTTTCTACAAAGGCGAGATCTTGAACGTTAACCTTCCCAATTTCATCCAGGTCAAGGTAATACATACCGAGCCGGGAGTAAAGGGAGATACCGCCAAGGGCAGCCTTAAACCGGCGGAAATCGAGACCGGCTACACCATCCAGGTTCCCCTTTTTATAGAGATCGACGACTTGATCAAGGTAGATACGCGCACCGGATCATATATAGAAAGAGTGTACGCCTAAAGTCGTTTTTGTGGACAAGGAGGAGTTTTAAAGTGAATATCAAAGAGATCAAAGAAATGATCAGCCTGATGAACGAAAACGGCCTGGTAGAACTGGAGGTCGAAAAAGAAGGCCTGCGCGTCCGCCTTAAAAAAACGTCTTCCGGCGGCGAAGCAAGCGCCATGGGCCCGATAATAATCGAAAAAGAGAGGATTTCGCAAGCGCAGAGCGCGCCCGCCTCCCGCGAAGAAGCCAGGGGCAAAGAAACGCCCGCTAACACCATCGAAATAAAAGCCCCCATGGTCGGGACCTTTTATCGCGCTCCTTCTCCGGAATCGCCGCCCTATGTCGAAGTCGGGCAAGTAATCGAACCAGGGCAGGTCATCTGCATCATCGAAGCTATGAAATTAATGAACGAGATCAAGTCGGAAGTCAAAGGTAAAATAATCGAAATACAGGTTGATAACACCGAACCGGTAGAATTTGGGCAGCCGATGTTCCTTATCGCGCCCATTTAATTGCCTAAATTACCTCTTAAAATGTTCTCTAAAATACTGATCGCCAACCGGGGCGAGATCGCCCTGAGAATCATCCGCGCCTGCCGGGAACTTAATATCCGCACGGTAGCCGTATACTCTGAAGCGGATAAAAGCTCCCTGCATGTGCGCTTCGCGGACGAAGCTATCTGCATCGGCCAGGCCCCCAGCGCCAACAGCTATCTTAATATTCCCGCTATCATCAGCGCCGCTGAAATAACGGACGTGGAAGCTATCCACCCCGGTTACGGCTTCTTGGCGGAAAATCCCCACTTCGCCGAGATCTGCGAATCCTGTCAGATCACCTTCATTGGGCCATCCCCGGAAAATATCCGCCTTATGGGAGACAAGATGGCAGCCCGCACAGCTATGCAAAAAGCCGGTCTGCCGATCATTCCCGGAAGCGCCTTTATAATCAAAAATAAGGAAGAGGCTATTAAAACCGCCAAGCGCATCGGCTATCCCATAATAATCAAGGCTTCAGCCGGAGGCGGAGGCAGGGGAATGCGGGTATGCCATAATGATATCAGCCTTATCAGCAACCTGATGACCGCCCAATCAGAAGCTGAAGCCAACTTCGGCAATCCTAATGTCTATATCGAGAAATATATCGAAAGCCCCCGGCACATCGAGATCCAGATCCTGGCTGACAAACACGGGCATATCGTACACCTGGGGGAGAGAGATTGCAGTATTCAAAGAAGACACCAAAAACTCCTGGAAGAATCCCCCTCGATCGCGATGGACAGCAAATTACGCCGGCGTCTTGGCGAACTGGCAGTCAAGGGAGCTAAAAGCGCGAATTACATGAGCGCCGGGACGATGGAATTCCTTCTGGATAAGCATAACAACTTCTATTTCATGGAAATGAACACCCGCATACAAGTGGAGCACCCCGTAACCGAGATGGTCACCGGTATAGACCTGATCAAAAAACAGATCCAGATCGCGGCGGGTGAAAAACTGAATTTACAGCAAGACGATATCCAGATCAGGGGCCACGCTATCGAATGCCGCATCAATGCCGAAGATTTCGAAAAGGATTTTATGCCCTGCCCGGGAAAAATAGAGATGCTCCACGTTCCCGGCGGACCGGGTATACGGGTTGACAGCCATATTTACTGCGGCTACCAGATCCCGCCGTTCTACGATTCGCTTATTGCCAAGATAATCGCCTACGGGCGAAACCGCAGCGAAGCCCTGAAGATCATGTCCAGGGCTCTTAATGAATATACCGTTGAACCGGTAAAAACCACTATTACATTCCACCGCCAGTTGATGAAAAATCCCCTGTTCATAAAAGGCGAAATATCCACGCATTTTATCCAGGATATGTTGAAGGAAAAAACCGAAAAAACGGAGAAATAAAATGATCCCCGAAGATTCCCGGACAGACTTAGGCACGATAAGGATACACAAAAAAGTGATCGCTTCCATCGCCCAGTTAGCTTCGATGGAGATAGAAGGCGTCAAGCGTATCAGCGCTAATTTTAACAGTGATGTCTGGGGCCTGATCTCCGGAAAAAACCCCTCCGGCATAAAAGTCGATATAGATAAGAACGAAGAAATACGGATCAACGTTCCCCTGGTAGTCAAATACGGCTTTAACCTGCCGGAAATAGCCAACAAGGTCCAGGAGAATATCCAGCGGGCCGTGGAAAAAACGACCAGCCTTGCAATTAAGGATATCAACATAAATATACAGGGAGTCGAAAAGTAAACTTTGGAGGAACTATGAGATTTCTAACCATCGCGGGGATCGTTTTTTATACCAGCATCGTTTTCTTTATCGGCGGCATCCTGATAATCTTTTCTTTCAATTACCTACCCATACAAGATGCCATAAACGCTCTTACCCAATACCTGCCCTTGACCTTAAATTCCAGGGTCATCGTCGGACTCACCGGATTATTGCTTATTATCATCAGTTATTCCTTCGCTCAGTTAATACTGGGAAAAATGCAGCAGGAAAAAACAATCGCTTTTGCCAACCCTCAAGGGCAGGTAACCATTTCCTTATCGGCAGTGGAAGACCTGATCAAACGCCTTGTCCGCGGTATGCCGGAGATAAAAGAAATACGCCCGGATGTCATAGCCGGGAAAAAAGGAATAGCCGTGGATCTGCGCCTGATCCTGGCTTCCGAAGTCAATATCCCCGACCTCACCAGCCGCCTTCAGGACACCATAAAAAATAAGATCCAGGAAACCTTAGGGATTGAAGAAGAGATCTTCGTCAAGATACATGTGGCAAAGATAATATCAACGGAAGAAAAAGACAGGAAGAGAAAAGAAACAGACAAAGAAGAGCCTCGCTCTATCCCTTATAGCGGATACGGGCGGGTTTAACCATATCCCGCCTACTAAATATAACTAGGAGGCGGGATTAATTCGCACTTATAACTTACGTCACTAACGTTGCGTAAGTTATGTGCTCATTAAAGGAGCAACAACATGAAGATAGGTATTCTTACCGGCGGCGGGGATTGCCCGGGTTTAAACCCAGTGATCAGGGCGGTAGTACGTAAAAGCTATAACGAAGGCTATGAAACCATAGGTATCAAAAACGGCTGGAAGGGGATAATCGAAAACGATACCATGAAGCTCGATCTTTCCAGCATCTCAGGCATCCTTCCCAAGGGAGGGACCATCCTGGGAACCAGCCGCACCAATCCGTACAAAAAAGAGGGCGGGGTGGAAAAAGTAAAAGAGAATTTTAAAAAATTAGGGTTAGACGCCCTTATTGCTACCGGCGGAGAAGATACTCTCGGCGTAGCGTCAAAACTTATTAAAGACGGGATAACCAACATCGTCGGAGTCCCCAAAACCATAGACAACGACCTCTCAGGCACCGATTATACCTTCGGTTTTGATACCGCGGTAAATATCGCCACGGAATGCATCGACCGCCTGCATACCACTGCCGAAAGCCATCACCGTATTATGGTGGTCGAAGTAATGGGCAGGCATGCCGGATGGATAGCCATTGAAGCCGGGATCGCCGGAGGGGCGGACATAATCCTCATCCCCGAATTACCTATTGATATTGACGAGGTATGCGCTTTGATCAAGAAAAGGCACAGCCGCGGCAAGACCTTCAGCATCGTGGTCGTCGCCGAAGGAGCGCAGTTCAAAGAAGGCACCTTTGTGCTCCAGGAAAAGAAACTTGACGACTTCGGGCATGTCCGGCTCGGCGGCATAGGCGAGAGGCTCGGAGAAGAAATAGAAAAAAGGACCGGTTATGAAACCAGGGTATCGGTCCTCGGGCATATCCAGAGAGGCGGCACTCCCACGGCTTTTGACAGGATGCTGGGCACGCGCTTCGGGGTCAAAGCGGTTGAACTGATAAAAGCGAAGAAATTCGGCCGGATGGTCGCCTTATCGGGAAATAAAATAATCGACGTGGCTATTGAAGAAGCGGTAAAAGAGCTCAAACTCGTGGATATGGAGCTCTACGAAATAGCCAAAGTTTTCTTCGGATAAATATGAGAGATAAAATAAAAGATATCCTGCTCTCCAGTATCCAGGTAAAAGAAGAGCTGATCCGCACCGGCTTAACCCCGATAATCGAGGCTTCCAACCTTATTATTGCCTGCCTCAAAAAAGGAGGCAAGGTAATACTGTTCGGTAATGGCGGAAGCGCCGCGGACAGCCAGCACATTGCCGCGGAACTGATCGGCCGTTTTCAAAAAGACAGGAATGCCCTGGCCGCGATCGCTTTAACGGTGAACACCTCGGTGCTCACCGCCATCGGCAACGACTACGGTTACGAGAATATCTTCTCCAAGCAGGTCGAGGGGCTGGGAAAAAAGAACGATGTGGCGATAGGTATCTCCACAAGCGGCAAAGCCAAAAATATCTTAAAGGCCATAAGCAAGGCTAAAGAAATGGGATTAGATACTATCGCCCTGACCGGCGGCAGCGGTGGAGAACTGGCGAAACTCGCCGATATCAGCATCATCGTCCCATCGGCCATAACAGCCCGCATCCAGGAAACGCATATCACCATCGGGCATATTATTTGCGAAATGGTCGAAGAAGCCTTATCTTCTACATGATGAATAACAAGATCAAGACCGCCAGCGCCTTAAAAAAGCGGCTCGTATCATTAAAAAATGAGGGGAAGAGTATCGTATTCACCAACGGCTGCTTTGATATCCTGCATTACGGCCACGTCAAATACCTGCAAGAGGCAAAAAATACGGGAAACATACTGGTAGTCGCGGTCAATTCAGACAGCTCCGTTAAAAA
>JAQTUY010000084.1 GCA_028707105.1 Candidatus Omnitrophota bacterium
CCTGATAGAGGGATTTGTCGGAATAGGAGATGATCTCGGCGTTGGTGGAGCCGTCTTCGGGGAAGGTGGAGACGCCCAGGCTGACGGTAAGTGTCTTGTTGGGCATCACTTCTTCATTGATGAACGGATGTTTTTCAACCGCTTCTCTTAACCGCTCGGCGATGATAATAGCTTCTTTTTTGCTGGTTTGCGGCAGGATGATGGTGAATTCTTCGCCGCCGTAGCGGCAAACCCAGTCCATCTTGCGGGAATAATCCTTGAGCAGTTTAGCCACGCCTTTTAATATCTGGTCGCCGGCCTGGTGCCCGAAAGTGTCGTTGTATTTCTTGAAGTCGTCGATATCGACCATTATCAGCGTCAGGGGGGTATTCGTGGCTTTCGCTCTTTCTAATTCTGTCTGCAGGGTGAACTGGAAATAACCGTGGTTCCACAGCGCGGTAAGGGAGTCACTGTGGCTCCTGATCACGGTCTGTTCGTACAGGCGGGAGTTTTCGATGGCCAGCCCGGCTTCGTTTGCCAGCATTATGAGCATGCGCATGTCATCTTTGGAGATGGGTTTTTTAGTGAAGATGTTATCCGCTAAAATGATACCGTTAACCTTATCTTTGGCTTTCAGGGGCACGACAGCTATTTCGTCGGTCTTAAGCAGTCCCAGGATCGGGTCATTGCGGTAATTATTGATCGTCTCGCCTTTTAAATGCAGAGGCATCCCATCCATGACTTCCAGCGCCAGGAGGCCGCCGCTATGTTCCTTTATGGGTATTTTGATGTTTTTGACCTGTTGGTTAAAATGGGATTCTACCATCCGGCCGGACGCCTTGTAGGTGTTGATCAGGTCATCCAGGTCCATCTGTTCCATTTCGATGTGCCTCCAGATCTTATTGGCTTCTTCTCCGGTATCCGGGCCGATACCCATTTTGCCTTCGATAATGCCTTCCCGTTCATTGACCAGGAAGAGCATGGCACGGTTAAAGCCCAGGCCTACATGCGAGGTAACACCGGTGAGGATGATATAGAGGATCTCATCCAGTTTCAGGGTGGTACGCATGGCGTTGGATGTCTCGTAAAGCACGTTAAGCTCAGACTTGGACCTGTTGAGTTCGTCATGAGCCCTGCTGAGTTCTTCCCGTTCCCGGTGAAGTTCTTCTTTAAGTCTATTCAGTTCGTCAGTCATAATAGGGTAAATCTAACATAATTTTAGAGATATGTCAATATTGTTTGACAGTCCTTCACGAATAGGATATAATGAATTTCTTCCAAAATCCACAAATCCAAGGGGGTAAATATGGTTCAGGATAAAAAAACAGCCTCTAAAGGCGTTGTCGCGGCTCCGGTAAAAGATGAGGTCAAGGGCATTACTGAGAAGCAAAAGGCATTGGAACTGGCCCTGGCCCAAATCGAGAAGCAGTTCGGTAAGGGTTCGATCATGAAGCTGGGAGGCCAGACTAAGCTGGATATCGAGGCTATACCGTCGGGGGCTATTTCCCTTGATGTCGCTCTTGGTATAGGCGGTTTTCCGAGGGGTCGGGTAGTGGAGATATTCGGGCCTGAGGCTTCAGGTAAGACTACGGTGACCCTGACCGCCATCAGGGAGGTGCAGGCTAAGGGCGGTGTCGCGGCGTTTATCGACGCGGAACACGCCTTTGATTCTACCTATGCCCAAAAGATAGGCGTAAATTTAAATGACCTGTTGATCTCCCAACCGGACACCGGTGAACAGGCCCTGGAGATAGCCGAGACCCTGGTGCGTTCAAACGCGGTAGACCTGGTGGTCATAGATTCTGTTGCCGCCTTGACCCCCCGCGCGGAAATAGAGGGTGATATGGGCGATTCTCATATGGGTCTGCAGGCGCGCCTGATGTCCCAGGCGCTGCGCAAGCTTACCGGAGCCATAAGCAAGTCTAAGACCTGCATGATATTTATTAATCAGATCCGGGAAAAGATCGGGGTGATGTTCGGTAACCCCGAGACTACGCCGGGCGGAAGGGCTTTAAAATTTTATTCATCGGTCAGGCTTGACCTGCGCCGTATCCAGGCCATCAAAGAAGCGGACCAGGTGATCGGAAGCCGGGTCCGGGCAAGGGTGGTCAAGAATAAGGTCGCCCCGCCTTTTAAGGAGACGGAATTCGAGATATTACACGATAGGGGTATATATAAAGCTTCTAATATATTAGATACCGCGGCGAATTTAGGGATACTCCAGAAGTCAGGGTCCTGGTATATCTATAAAGAAGAAAAGCTTGGGCAGGGCAGGGAAGCGGCTTTGCAGCTATTCAAAGAAAAGCCTAAGCTGCAGGATGAAATCGAAAAGGAAATCAGAAAGAGGTAGGAGGCGTAACATGGCGAATAAAAATAAAACAACTTATTTCTTGATCATTTTGACTGTGGGATTGATAGCCGGCCTGGTGATCGCCGGGCGCTTCAGTCCGATGGGGCCTTCTAAGGCGGAAAGCGTGGAGCCTATTCCCGAGACAGCGCAGGGGATAGAAGGGGCTGTTATCAATGTCGCTTCTACCACAGGCCGGGCCGTTGTCGCCGTAAGCACGGAACATACGCAGCATCTTAGCAAGGGCGGCGCCAGGAAGTTCAGTTTTGAAGATCCTTCGGGGAATAATTCTTTTGGAGGCGATCCTTTCGACCGGTTTTTTGATGATTTTTTTGGCGGAATGCCGCGTAAATTCAAGCAGCAGGGTATGGGTTCCGGCGTCATTATTGACGAGCGGGGCTATATCCTGACCAATGAGCACGTGATAAACGGCGTAGATAAGATAACGGTCAAGCTTTCTGACGGCAGGGAATTCAAGGCGGAGCTAAAGGGTAAGGACGTGCGTTCGGATTTAGCGGTAATAAAGATCGACGCCGCTGATTTACCCGTAGCTAAGCTGGGGGATTCAGACACTATAAAGATCGGGCAGTGGGTGGTTGCCATCGGCAATCCTTTTGGTTTCGTGATGGATAATCCCGAGCCTACCGTTACAGCCGGAGTGATCAGCGCTTTGCACCGCTCCTTGGGCCAGGTATTGGCGCGCAACAGAGATTACAGTAATCTTATCCAGACTGACGCCGCGATAAATCCGGGAAATTCCGGGGGCCCGCTGGTCAATTTAAGAGGGGAAGTCATCGGTATCAATGTGGCGATATTCTCCACTACCGGAGGGTATCAGGGTATCGGTTTCGCCATTCCCGTAAATACCGCGAAAAAAGTCTTGAACCAGCTTATTGAAGGGAAAAAGATACTTTATGGCTGGCTAGGGGTCACCGTTCAGGATGTGAATGAAAAGTTGGCGAAGTATTTCGCGCTGGAACAGAATCAAGGAGTTTTAGTGTCCAAGGTATTAAAAGACGGCCCGGCGCAGAAAGGCGGCATTAAAGAAGGGGATATTATCATTAAAATAGACGGCCAGCCGGTAGCGAACGCCAAAAATTTGGTCAGCGCCGTAACCAGGATGTCGATAGGCAGGAAGGCGGGCCTGACTATTATCAGGGATAAAAAGGAATCCGTTCTCCAGGTGGAGATCGGAGAAAGGCCGGAGGATCTGGAAAAGGTTTCGCAGGCAAAGGATCTTCCCGCCGCTGATATCTGGCGGGGGATCAAAGTTGCCGCGATAACCGAGGAATTAGCCGGCCAGTTCGACCTTGAGAATCAAAAGGGCGTAGTAGTGACCGGCGTAGAGGGAGACAGTCTCGCGGAGGAAGCCGGGATTATCCCGGGCGACATAATAGTCGGGATCGACCGTAACGCGATCGCCAACCTTGCTGATTACCGGAAGGCGCTAACCAACGCCGCGCCCGGCGCCGATGTGCTGATAAAGACCCTGAGAGGGTATTTTATTATCAAAGGTGAAGAAAAAAAGTAGCCCCGGCAGCGTTGATCTATCCATAAAGGCCAGGCAGTGCGCCTTCAGGCTGCTTAAATTCCGCCTGCGCAGCGAAGATGAGATCCGGCAGCGTTTAAAAAGAAAGAAAATTCCTGCGGATATTATCGAGCAGACCCTGGCATTCCTGAAAGAAAAAGAATTTCTGGATGACGGAATTTTTACCAGGTTATGGCTGCAGTCGCGCCTGCGCCGCAGGATGGGTTTTAAAAGGATTACCCGGGAGCTAAAAGATAAGGGGATAAGCCCGGAGATCATCCAGAGATCGACCGGCGAGATAAAAAAAGAATATAACGAAGAAAAAGTAGTCCTTGATCTTGCCCGGGAAAGAATGGAAAAATTAAAAAACGTGGAAAAAGGCAAAGCCAGGCAGAGATTGTACGCCTGGCTGCTGCGCCGCGGCTTTTCGCCCGAAGTTGTTTTTGACGCGGTCAATAAAATATGCAAACCGATAATTTAAGAGAACAATTCCTCAAATTTTTTGAATCCAAGTCTTCCAGGATAGTAGCCTCGGATTCCTTGGTTCCGAAAGGCGACGCCAGCGTTTTATTCACCGGCGCCGGGATGAACCAGTTCAAGAAGCAGTTCCTGGGGGAGATCGGGGATTATACCCGCGCCACAACCTGCCAGAAGTGCCTGCGGACCGATGACCTGGATAAGGTCGGAAAGACTATCGGGCACCATACTTTCTTTGAAATGCTCGGGAATTTCTCTTTTGGCGATTACTTTAAAGAAGAGGCGATCACCTGGGCCTGGGAGTTTTTGACCCTGGTTTTAAAAATTGACAAGAGTAAGCTGTGGGTCTCGGTCTACCAGGATGACCCGGAGGCTTATGATGTTTGGAAAAACAAAATAGGCATCCCCGAAGAGAGGATCATAAAGTTCGGGGATAAGGATAATTTTTGGCCGTCGGAAGCAAAGGAAAAAGGGCCGAACGGCCCATGCGGGCCTTGTTCCGAGATATTCTTCGATTACGGCGGCAGGATAAATTCTCCGGATTCAGTGGAAGTCTGGAATCTGGTTTTTACGCAATTTAACCGTAAGGAGGGAGGGCTCCTTGAGCCGTTGCCGCGTAAGAATATCGATACCGGGATGGGCCTGGAGCGTTTGACCGCCGTAATGGAAGGCGTGCGCAGTAACTTTGAGACTTCCCTGTTCGCGCCCATATTAAAGGCGATAGGCGAAACAGCAGGCGTCAAGATCGGCGACAGCAAGGAAAGCAGATTGGCCTATTATGCCATTGCCGATCATATCCGGGCGGTGGCTTTTTGCATCGTTGACGGGGTCATGCCTTCCAACGAAGAGCGCGGTTATGTGGTCAGGAATTTAATAAGGCGCGCTCTTCAGCACGGCAGGAGCATCGGTACCAACAAACCTTTTCTTTTTAAGCTTATACCCGCTGTCTCTTTAATGATGAAAGGGCCTTACCCTGAGCTGGATAAAAAACGCGAGGAGATCGCCCAGATCGTAAAGGCTGAAGAAGATAAATTCGCGGTGATGCTTAAAGAAGTCCTGCCGGAATACCGGCGTACCATTAAGGATATCGTTGAACAGGGCAAGAAGGAAGTTCCCGCGGACATGATCTTCAAATACCGCGACACGCACGGACTGCCCTGGGATACGGTCGAGTCTATCGCCAAGGAGGCCGGGCTTACGATCAATTGGCAGGAGGTGGAGGTCTTATTAGAAGGGCAGCGTAAGCGCTCGCGCAGCCAATCCAAGATATCCGATTCCATATTTGCCAAGGAGCATACTTTTAAGGGCGAGGGGGTATTTGATAGGGTGGGCTGCGAATCCGATTCTCAGGTACTGGATGTATTGCGTAAAACGGATGATGATAAAGAGGTGGAGCTGGTCCTGGACCGTACACCTTTCTACGCCGAGTCGGGCGGGCAAGTCGGCGACACCGGCGCGTTTAAGAACGAGAACGTTGTCATTATCGTGCATGATACCGTGAAGCGCGGTAACAGTATCGTTCATTGCGGCACGATAAAAGAAGGGGATATAAAAGCCGGGGATAGGGTGAGCGCCCGCATAGATATCGAGCGCCGGATGGATATTGCCCGGAATCATACCGCCACCCATCTTTTACAGGCAGCTTTAAGGAAGGTCCTGGGAGAGCACGTCCAACAGCAGGGTTCATTCGTTTCTTTTGACCGCCTGAGGTTTGATTTTATGCATTTTAAGGCTGTGACAAAAGAAGAGTTGGACAGAGTAGAGGATGTCGTTAACGCTTGTATCCGTTCCAATGACCGGGTTCAGACCCGGGAGTTATCTTTGGATGAGGCAAAAAAATCCGGGGCGCTGGCTTTTTTCGCGGAGAAATACGCGGACAAGGTAAGAGTAGTTTCGGTTGCCGGATATTCCAGCGAGTTTTGCGGAGGGACTCACCTTGAGTCCACCGGACAGATCGGCTTATTCAAGATAGTCTATGAGGGTTCAGTGGCGCAGGGGGTCAGGAGAATAGAAGCCATCACGGGCAAGGCCGCGTATGAAAGGGTAAAAGAAGATGAGGCGTCGTTAAATGAGATCGCCCAGATGCTTAAGACCTCCCGCGATAAAGTCGGGGAGCAGATAGAAAAGAACCTAAGTCTCATTAAGGAACTTGAAAAAAAACTTTCTTCCGCGCAATCGCAGATACTTAATTCATCGTTTGAAAGTATTGCCAAAGAAGCAGAGGATATAAGCGGCGTTAAATTTGTCTATAAGAATTTGAATGGTTATGACGTTAATTCTTTACGTAAAGCGGCGGATCTTATCAGGGAGAAGGTACCGCATTCTGTAAGCGTTTGTTCTACTTCAACCAATGCCAGCGGTTTTCTGGTTGTGGGAGTTTCCGGCGACCTGACGGAGGCGGGCCTGGATGCCGGCGCGATGATCAAACAGGTAGCTCCGATAGTCGGCGGCAGCGGCGGCGGCAGAAAAGATTTTGCTCAAGCAGGCGGGAATGATTTTTCCAGGGTTAAAGAAGCTGTCGATAAGATCAGATCCATAATCAGGGACTTAAAATGAAGATAATACGTTTTCCCAGCAAGAAGTTGGACAAGATCTACAACCGCAGTTCGATGAGGAACAGGCTGGTGGAAGAGCGGGTAAAAAAAATACTGGATGATGTCCGGCTTCTCGGAGATGAGGCCCTGCTTAAATATACCAGGAAATTCGATAA
>JAQTUY010000085.1 GCA_028707105.1 Candidatus Omnitrophota bacterium
GTTCGATCTTAATACCGGCCATGGTTTTCCTGTTCGGCCTGACCCAGCATCAGGCGCAGGGGACTTCGCTGGCGATCATGATCCCGCCCATCGGGCTTCTGGCTGCTTTACGTTATTGGCAGGCAGGTAATGTTAAGTTAGGCATGGCCGGGTGGGTTTGTTTAGGATTCTTTATTGGCGGCCTGCTTGGCGCGCATCTGGTACAGGGGGTTCCGGACTTGTATTTAAAGAGGTTTTTCGGAGTATTCCTGCTTGTTGTTTCACTGAGGATGATCCTGACAAAATAATATGATGCCAGACCTTTCGGTAAATATCGGTAAGCTGAAGCTCAAGAATCCGGTCATGGTCGCCTCCGGCACGTTCGGGTATGCCGAGGAGTTCCGGGATTTCATTGATCTAGAAAAGCTGGGCGCGATCGTTACCAAGACTATCACCCTAAGGGCGCGTCAGGGTAATCCTATGCCCCGCACCTGCGAGACGCCGCAGGGCCTTATCAATTCCATCGGGCTTGAGAATCCGGGAATTGAATCCTTTATTCGCGACAAGCTTCCCTTTTTAAAAAAACTTAAAGTCCCGGTTATTGTCAGCGTAGCTTCCGAGGGCGGTTTTGGCGAATTCTTTACCCTGGTCAGGCGCCTGGGCCGGATCGAAGAGGTGGCGGCCATTGAATTGAATATATCTTGCCCTAATATCAGGGGCAGCAAACAAAGAGCCTTAAGCGAAAAATTGATCTCCCAGGACGCGGATATGACGCATGATCTGGTAAGAGCGGTGCGCAGGGTCACCAGAAAGACCCTGATCACCAAATTATCTCCTAATGTCAGTTCTATAAGCGATATTGCCCGGGCAGCGGAAAAGGGAGGCAGCGACGCGCTTTCTCTGATCAATACCTTAAGCGCCATGAGTATCGATCTGGACAGTAGGAGGCCCAGGATAGCCGCGGTTACCGGGGGTTTAAGCGGCCCGGCCATCAGGCCGGTCGCGGTCAGGATGGTATGGGAGGTTTCTCAAAAGGTGAAGATCCCGATCATCGGCATGGGAGGCATCGTAGATACTGCCAGCGCCCTGGAATTTATTATCGCGGGAGCGGCGGCTGTGGCTGTCGGCACTGCTAATTTTACCGATCCCGGCGTGACCGTGGAAATAATTGACGGCATAAATAAATATATGGTTAAGAATAAGATCCGCGGTCTGCGAGGTCTTAAAGGCAGCGTGAGGATATGAAACATTCCACGAAGTTAATAACCGCCCTGGACGTTGACAGCTTTGAAAAGAGCAGGAAGCTGGTAGACTTGTTATTTCCAGAGGTGAAAATATTCAAGGTCGGTTTGCAATTATACCTTGCCTGCGGCGATAAGATCATCCGGTATATCAACAAAAAAGGCGGGAAGGTATTCCTGGACCTTAAATTCCATGATATTCCCAACACGGTAGGCCGGGCATCGGCAGAAATAGTCAAGCTGGGGGTTTTAATGTTTAATGTGCACGCTCAGGGCGGCAAGGATATGATGCGGCAGGCCAGGATCGACGCCGATAAAGAAGCGAAACGCCTCCGTAAAAAAAGGCCGGTTATCCTTGGCGTTACCGTTCTTACCAGCCAGCAGGATACTTCGACCACGGTCAGGGTGATGGAGCTGGCGCGCGAAGCCAGGGAGGCGGGGTTGGATGGAGTGGTTTGTTCCGCTAATGAGGCTGTTGTGATACGCAGAGGTTTCGGAAGAGAGTTCATTATTGTGACTCCGGGGATACGCCCCGCGGGCGCTCAGGTAAACGACCAGAAAAGGATCTCGACCCCGGCTCAAGCGAAGAGCTGCGGAGTGGATTATATCGTGGTCGGCCGGCCTATTATCGAGGCGGATAAGCCCTTAAAAGCCGCTCAAGGGATATTGGCAGATGTTCGTTAGAAAGACGCCGTTACTTAAAGGGGTGTTGAAAGCCCCGCCTTCCAAATCTTATTCCCATCGGGCAATTATCATTGCCGCCCTGGATAGCGATTCCCGTATTATTAATCCCTTGTTTTGCGATGATACCATCGCAACTATCGGCCTGATGCGGAAGCTGGGCGCGGTCATTACCAGGTCCAGGCGCAATAATGTCCCCTGCCTTAATGTCCGTGGTTTTAACGGTATGCCCCGCTTACGAGGTAAAGAATTTAATGCCGGCGAGTCCGGAACGCTCCTCAGGATCGTTTTGCCTCTTATAGCGCTGGCAAAAGGAAAACACACGGTAAGCGGCCAAGGCACTCTGCGCCAGCGGCCGAACGCGGCGATAGTCGAGGCTCTGAGGAGCTGGGGCCTGAATATTCATGGCAGGGGCAGAGAGCATAAGCTGCCTATTATCGTAGATTCTGACGGGTATATCCGCGGCGGCGAAATAGCGGTAAGCGGCAGGATCAGTTCGCAGACCATTTCTTCGCTGCTTATCGCTTCTTCATTAGCGCATGAGGAAACAACCGTTATTATCAGGGATAAACTGGTATCCCGGCCCTATGTGGATATTACTATCGATGCTTTGAGGTGGGCGGGTATCGGGATCAAAAATAAAAATTACAGGGTTTTTAAGATCAACCCCCGGCCGTCCTTAAAGGCTAAGGGTGATTTCCTGGTGCACGGCGATTATTCTTCCGCCGCTTTCCTGCTTGCCGCCGCCTGCCTGGTTCCTTCGGATGTGACATTGACCGATCTTGTTGAAGATAAACAGGGAGATCAGGCGATCATCGGTATATTAGAGAGGATGGGGGCGGTGATCAAAAGGAAGGGAAATAGTTTAAAGGTGCGCGGGCCGTTTGAATTAAAGGGGATCAATATTGATTGTTCCGATACGCCGGACCTGGTGCCGATCCTGGCGGTTCTGGGTTGCTTTGCCAAAGGCGCCAGCCGTCTTTATAATATCGAGCACCTGATCTACAAGGAGAGCAACCGTATCGCCATGCCGGCGTTGGAATTGTCAAAGCTGGGAGCGCATATTCATTTTACCAGGAAGGAATTATTAGTTAAGCGATCGATCTTGCAGGGCGGAGTTGTCTCTCCTCATAATGACCATCGTCTGGCTATGGCTTTGGCTGTGGCGGCCCTTAAAGCCGGAGGGGTCACCATCCAGGATACACGCTGCGTTTCTAAATCCTACCCGATGTTCTTCCAGGATATGAGAAAACTCGGGGCAAACTTATAGCCCATACATTGCCAATCTCCTGATGACAACAAGACGGCAGCGGATATCCGTTTTTAAGTTCTATTTAAGAGATTAAACAACGAAGCCAAGAATAGAACTTCTTATGTTGCGGATAAAAGTTATGCCAACTTACGCACGTTGGAAGCTTGTTCGCCTTTGGGGCCTGTCACGACGTCAAATTCCACTTCTTGGTCCTGATTCAAGCTCCTGTAGCCTTCACCCTGAATAGCGGTATGGTGCACGAACACATCCTTACCTTCTTCAGTGGTAACGAAACCGTAACCTTTCTGATTGCTGAACCACTTCACTTTACCTTTCATTGCAGCCTTAGTCACCCCCTCTCATAAGAACTTTATAGCGCTCCTTTTCTGCCACAACCATATTACACAATGTTCTTACTATATAGCGTATTTTAGCCGGTTTGTCAACGATTTTTTAAAAGAGATTATAATGAAGATTTTTCTTGATTTTTCCATATTTGTTGTATAATAACTTATAATATGAACGATCAAACAGCAACCATAACTAAGGCCGCGCCTAAGATCAAAAAACCTACGCCGTTTGGCTATGAACTTTTACTTGATCTTTACGGCTGCAAGAGCGGCGCGTGCGATGACCTGGCGCTTTGCTATAAATTCCTGGATGAGATCGTCCCATACCTTGGGATGGAAAAGCAGGCTCCGCCGGATATTTTTTATACGGACGGGGTGCGTTTTCCCGATAAGGCGGGGCTTTCAGGGTGGGCTCCGCTTGTTGAAAGTTCTATTGTCATTCATACCTTGACCCCTAAAGATTATATCTCTATCGATATATACTGCTGCAAGGAATTCGATATTGAGAAAGCCAAGACTTTTTGCCGCAGTTTCTTCTCTCCCAAGCGCCTGGACGCGCAGTTCATCCTTCGCGGCGTCGATTATTATAAGGAATAGTTCCCCGCGCAAAGACCTTTAAGATCCGCGTTTATTATCCATCCGTATTTCCAATATTTCAAAAAGGAGGCCTAGATGCCCAAATTACTGGTTATTGAGGACGAAACCGATATCTTGAAGGTCATGTATAAGGTACTAAAAAAGGACGGTTTTGACGTTGTGGTAGCGGTAGATGGATATCAGGGGGTGGATTTTGCCCACAGGGAGAAGCCCGACTTGATCGTCCTGGACCTTATGCTGCCCGCGGGCGGGGGCCTTACTGTCCTTCAACATCTTAAAACGTCCACCAAGACTATGAATATACCTGTTGTTGTCTTAACAGGGATGCAGGATGAGGTGTATAAGAAAAAAGTCTTAGATAAGGGCGTTGAGGCTTATCTTGAAAAACCTTATGATTCCAAGGTGTTAATCAAGACCATCCACGATGTCCTGGAGAAATAGCGCGGGCTAAAAATATGAAAGAGCGGATTAGGCATAATATGGGGATCAGGCGCAAAGCAACATTGATCATTTGTTCTTTTATGCTGGTCATTATATTTGTCGGAGTATTGTTGTGGTATTTGCTTGGCTACCGCTTATTAAGAGATACTATCAGGGAAAACCGCGTCAAGACTGCCGAGTTATTGGCGGTAAATATCGCGGAGTCTGTTAAATACGAAATTTTTAAGATCAGGATGTATCCGCGCATTCCCGCCTGGCGCGCCTTGATCAAAAAGAATAATCTGAAATATGAAGATATGGATAGCGCTGCCCGGGAGCGTTATTTATCGGACATGGATAAGAAATGGCTTGAGGCTGACGGGGGCAGCCTGACCAAGGAATATTTGGAAAACCCTGTCAGTGTTGCGATGAAGATGCTGCTGGAAGACGAGCGTGAGATAGCAGAGATATTTATTACGGATAAATACGGGGGGTTAGTCGCCGCGTCGGATAAAACGAGCGATTTTTATCAGGCAGATGAAGATTGGTGGCAGAAGGCTTCTGGCGCGGGCAAAGACGGTGTATTTGTGGGGGATGTCGAGCTGGATAAGTCCTCCGGTACCCTGGGTATTCCGATAGCTATCCCCATAAAGGGCGAAACGGGTGATATTATCGGCGTTTGCAAGGCCTCGCTCCTGATGAGCATATTTTTAGAGCCCTTGAAGGGTTTTACGATCGATAATACCGCGCACGCGGTTTTAGTAGACGCGGATAATGTCATGTTGTTCCATCCGGGCGTCAAGCCGATGAGCACCAAATTCGCGGATGAAAAAAGTATACAAAGGTTATCGCGAAGCAAGGAAAGATACGGCATAATCACCAATCCTCCCTTGCACAAAGAACAGTTATTCCTGGTTTTCGCGGACGTTGTATCGCCGCATCTTAAAGCGAACGGCATATTTTGGAGGGTCCTTATAGACCAGGATGTAAAAGAGGTATTTGCCCCGCTAAGGAAGTCTACGTATCAGCTTATGTTTGCTATGGTCCTGGTGATCTTATTAGGGATACCGATGGGATTTTTCGTTGGAGACGCGTTCGCCCGTCCGCTGGAGGAATTAAATAAGGCGGCAGAGCAGATCCGCAAAGGCGAACGGGATTATAAGATACGGGTTGAAACCGGCGACGAGATCGAGCAGTTCGCCGATACTTTCCGAGAGATGATCATTAATTTACAAAATAAGCAAAGCGAGCTTTTGCGGGCTAAAGAAGAACTGGAGCAATTGTCCAAGACTCTGGAGGGCAAGGTTGAAGAAAGGACAAAAGAGCTGTTAGGGGTTATGCAGGACTTGAGCGAGGCAAAAGATAAGCTCGAGATAGCCATTAAGGTCAAGTCCGATTTCGTATCAATGGTTTCTCACGAACTAAGGACGCCGTTGACAGCCATAAAAGAGGGTATTAACATCGTCCTGGACGGCTCTGCCGGAGACATTAATGAAGAACAAAAGGATTTTTTGGATACGGCCAAGAGGAACGTGGATAGGCTGGTCCGGTTGATCAATGATATCCTGGATTTTCAAAAACTTGAATATACCAGGGCGGATCTTAAAATAGAAGATAACGATATAAATGAGGTCATCAGGGATATCCAGAAGACAATGAGCCCTTTAGCTTTTGAGAGGGGCTTAAGTTTTAATGTCGAGCTTAACGAGCGTTTGCCTAAAGTGAAATGTGACAGGGATAAGATCGTCCAGGTATTGACCAATATAGTCGGCAACGCGATTAAATTCACGGAAAAAGGGGGACTCGCCATTATCAGCTGTCTCGGCCATCATTATATCCAGATCATCGTGCAGGATACGGGGGTCGGGATCAAAGAGGAAGACCTGCCGAGGCTGTTTAAGGAGTTTGAACAGTTAAAGCAGGGTATTGACAGGAAAGCCGGCGGGACAGGACTGGGGCTGGCGATCTCCAAGAAGATAGTTGAAGGCCACAAAGGCAGGGTCTGGGTAGAGTCTAAAGTTGGCGAGGGTACCTCTTTTCACATTATCCTGCCTCTTAAAGAGCAGGCCGCGTGATAATTTATGTTTGACTATTAGCCGGTTTTACCCTATAATATCGCTTACTTTTTAAAAAAGAGGACAGTGGGTATTTTTGGCCAGGTAGTCTAACCTCTGGCTTTTTAAATTCGGGCGATTAGCTCAGCTGGTTAGAGCGGTTGACTTACATTCAACAGGTCAGGGGTTCAAGTCCTCTATCGCCCACCATATTCGATTTACCTGATATCTAAGGAATTTGGGGACGTCGCTTAGTCTGGTTAAGGCCACGGATTGTCGATCCGTTGATCGCGGGTTCGAATCCCGTCGTCCCCGCCA
>JAQTUY010000086.1 GCA_028707105.1 Candidatus Omnitrophota bacterium
TGGGAGATATCGTGCTCGCCTACCAGACAAAAATGCAATTCAAATGGGTCGCTAAAGAAAGTTTATTTAAAATACCTTTTCTGGGATGGTCAATGTCGCTGGCCAAGCACATAAAACTTCAAAGAGGCAATCTGGGCAGCATAAAGAAAGTTTACCGGGAATCAAGCCATTGGCTGCGCAGCGGGATATCAATACTTTTCTTTCCGGAAGGGACACGCAGCGAAACAGCCGAGATGGGCGATTTTCGTAACGGCGCGTTTAAGCTGGCGATAAAAGAACGGGTGCCGATATTGCCGATATTGTTTGAGGGGACCGGCACGGCCATCCCCAGGGGCAGCTGGATATTTACCACTAAAACTTGCGCTAAAATCAAGATCCTCCCTCCGATAGAAACAACCGATTATACGCCGGCGGACTTCGTTAAACTCAAGGATCTGGCGCGCGATATGCTAGGCAAAGACTCCTGATCGTTTACTCCCGGTTATGATATAATTAAAACATTAATTTTACTCAGAGAAAGGTATCCGTAGATGTCAAGGCGCCGCGTAGTGATCACTGGCTTGGGAACAGTAGCTCCCAATACCCTGGGAAAAGATAATTTTTGGCAGGCATTAACCGAAGGCAGGTCCGGGATCAGAAAGATTACCCGCTTCGACCCTGCCCCATTCCCTACCCAAATTGCCGGAGAAGTTGATCTGGATGTTTCTCAATTTATCGATGCCAAAAAAGCCCGGAGGATGGACCGCACCACGCATCTGGCCCTGGCGGCATCCAAGCTCGCTTTTGTAGATTCCCACTTAGACCGTGGCGTGTATGACCGGGAACGGATAGGCGTAATCCTCGCGACTACCATGGCCGGCAAGGGTTTTACCTTAGAGGAATATGAACATTCTTACCGTGCCAAAGGCCCGATGAGGATCAACCCCTTCACTGCCACTGCCTCATTTCCGGATGCCGCGGCAAGTTGTATTTCCCTTGAATTCGGCTTACAGGGGCCAAGCCTATCTTTAACAACCGCGTGTTCATCTTCTTCGGACGCGATCAGTTTCTCCCGCGACCTGATCCAGAAAGATGTCGTGGATATGATGCTGGTCGGGGGAAGCGACGCCCCCCTCTTCGCTCCGGTCTTTGCCTCCTTTTGCGTCTTAAGGGCTTTATCCAAGAGAAATGAGGCGCCGGAAAGCGCGTCACGTCCCTTCGACCGCTTAAGAGATGGTTTTGTCATAAGCGAAGGCGCCGGGGTGTTAATTTTAGAAGAATTGGAACACGCGAAAAAAAGGAACGCGCAGATCTACGCGGAGATATTAGGCGTAAGCTCTACCTGCGACGCCTACCACATCACCAGCCCTGACCCGGAAGGACGGCAGGCAGAAAGGGCCTTGCGTTTGGCTATCCAGGACGCGGGGGTACAACCTCAAGATATTGATTATATCAACGCCCACGGCACTTCAACGCCTTATAACGACAAAATAGAGACAATGGTGATAAAAAGGATATTTGGCGATAGGACTAAAGAGATCCCGATCTCATCTACAAAATCCATGATCGGACATACCATCGGTGCGGCAGGAGCATTAGAAATTTGCGCTGCTATACTCGCGCTGGAAAAAGGCATTATCCATCCCACGATCAACCAGGAAAATCCTGACCCTGAATGCGACTTAAACTACGTTCCTAATAAAGCCATTAAAGCTAATCCCAGGATAATCCTGAAGAACTCTTTTGGTTTCGGCGGGAAAAACGCGGCATTAGTGATCGGAAAAATATAAAAATCTGCCTCAATTTTTAAAGACCCACCATTTAAAACAAACAAAAGTAAATAAACCTGTCAATATCGTCGCGGTGATCAAAGCTAATAAAACACTCCCGGCCCGGAGATCAAGGATGATTTGATTTGCTAAAACATTGACCCCTAAGGCCAGAAAATTGATCAGCGCGTAGCGGCCGATTTCAGCGTACGATTTCCAGTCTTGCTTAAATTACCGCTATTATTGTGTACTCGTATTCAGGCACTCGTTCAATAATATCCAGCTATTACTGGCATTGGCGACCATCCCGATCGCCATGACCTTGACCGAAGCGTTTTCACGTCGCATGATGTTGTGTAGTTATTTTTCCGGCTCGTAAGAATTAAACGGGATCCACATGCTTTTTTCAGTCCCGATAGACGTGCTGTAAGAGTGGAGCATCCCGAAGTTCGAACATTCGACTTTATATGAGTCGATATTCCGCATATGAGACAGCTCGTCTTTTATCTCATCGATCATCACAACGCTGGTCTTCTTTTTTGAATGCACTTTCTCGATGACAAAAGCCTGGTCTTCTTCGGTTAAAAATGAATATACGGGCATTAAAGCATGCTTATCCACAAGCGCGACGAGATCTTCAGGATAAACATCGCTTCTCGATTCCGTTTCTATACCTACTACGCTTAATTGCCCGAAAAGCCCGCCTTGTTTTTCAAATGATAAGGGATATGTGCTGATACAGGGGACTTTTATTCCGAAAATGACCCTGGGTTTTCCGCTTTCATCGGTCTTAACAGAATAGCTGCACAGGTACCTGACCAGGCATTTTTCTTTAGATACGGGGGTGCGCTTTTCGATAAAAAAGGGGTACTGAAAATCGATCCTGACCGATGTGGCTTTCAGGTGCCGGACATAATCCTTGATATTGACCTTGAGGGTCTTCGTTCCTATCCGGTCGCGATGGTTATGCACGATCTGGATGAACTTATCGATCCAGCCGGCTTCGAATTCATGCATGATGCGGGCGGAGATGGAAATATCGGCAATGGTTGACTGCCCGTTTTTATTGACTTTGGATATGACCTTCATAGGGAACGGCAGATTCTTCATCCCCACATCTTCAAGATAACGCTTCTCTTCTTTCATTTTATTCCCTCCTTAGCCCAATCAACCAGGACTTCCTGTTTATCATATTTTAAGCAATAGACTTTGATCAAAGAATCTTTCCTGGTCAGCTCAAAATGATCCCTACCCCTGCTCCTTTTTAGCTTTAACCCGAGGAATTTTAATCTAAGGCAGATCTGTGAAATAAAAGGTATGGCGCGGTCAATTTCTTCACCGATGAATATCAGGGAATCGGCCCCGCCAAGCGAGGAGATAAAACCACCCAGGTATTTGAGGATATTATAACTGTAAATTTCTCTTAAAGCAATTCCTTTAGCGGCGCCCTTTTGGTTTATAATATCGGAAAACCCGCTTTTTTTACCCAGTAAGGCGGCAAAACCGCTCTCCTTAGATAATAATCTATTTATCGTTTTAAAGGACATGCCCGTAGAATACAGCTGGAAAACGACTGTGGGATCTATGTCTCCGCAGCTGCCTGAAGAGATCATCCCTTCCAGATTAGTAAAACCGATGCTTGTCTCCCGCGCCCTGCCGTCTTTTATCGCGGCCATATTAGTGTAATTACCCAAATAAACGCTTACCGCGTTACGGATGTGTTTATCTCCGAGCGCCTTGACCTTTTTCCACGCCCACTGATGGCATAAGCCTTGCCCCCCGTATCTTTTTACTCCTTTTCTGCGTAATTCAAAAGGAACCGCGTATGTGCTGACCTCCTGCGGCAAATTCACGAAAAAAGCGGTATCGCAGAATAAAAGATGTTTTACTCCCGGAAATCTCCGGATACAATACCTGCTGATCTTAAATGTCAGGTCATTATATTCCGGAAGATATTTAACACACTGTTCAAGCTTTTTGATCGATCCGGAAGTCATAATTCCGACCGGGTCCTTGATCATCTCTCCGCCATGATATAGAACATAACCTATGGCTTCGACCTCATCGATCCTGCCTATGCTCCGGATGATCCGGTCAAACCATCCAGGCTTAAGCTTGCACTTGCCTTCTAAAATATTCCCGCCTTCTATTTTATACCAGCGTAAATATAAAGGGGAAGGATCAAATATCAGTATCATTTACAACCTCAATAGTTTAATTCCTTCAAGGCAAATAATAAATTCTTCTTCGGCAGGAAGAAGCGCTATTTTTATTTTGGAACGGGTATCATTTATCAACGAAGTCTTATCCCCGCTGATCTTGCGGTTCAGCTTATTATCCAATACAATACCGGCCCATTCCATGTTCTCGCAGACCTTTTCTCTTACCTGCCAGCTATGAATGCCTATGTCATCCGTGAATACCAGCGCGTCTATCCCCCCTAACGCGACAATATAGCTGCCGATATATTTTTTCAAGCGGTGTATATACATATTGAAAGCAAGGCGCGCCCTTACTATGTCTTTTTTTTCATAAATATGGTGTATTATATCCGTAATATCGCTTGAAAATCCCGAAATCCCCAGAAGCCCGCTTTTCTTATTTAAAATATCCATTAATTCGTCCGGGCGGTAACCATAGGTATTCATTAAATAGATCATCAGCATGGGGTCGATATCCCCACAGCGAGTGCTCATAATAAGCCCGGAAAGAGGAGAATACCCCATAGAAGTATCTATGGAACGCCCGTTTTTGATCGCGGCTACGCTTGAGCCTCCCGTGCCCAGATGGCAGGCGACGATCTTGATATTTTTCGGGTTCCTTTTTAGAAATCTCGGTATTTCCCGGGCCGCGTAAGAATAAGACAAGCCATGGAATCCATATTTTCTGAATCCGAATTTCTTGATTATTTTTTTAGGCAACGCGTAAGTATAAGCATGCCCGGGGATAGCGGAATGGAACGCGGAATCAAAAGTGACATACTGAGGTAGATCCGGGAAGAATTTTCTTGATTCATAAATAACCGCGAAAGCAATAGGATTATGAATAGGCGCCAAAGGCAGGCATAAGAGCAGCTTCTTTAAGGTACGCGCGTCCAGTAAGACTGATCCTTTAAAATGGCTCCCTCCATGCACAAACCTGTGGCCGAGGCAATCTATCTTTATCCGGCTATCCTCTATATGTTTTAAGATCAACCTGGCTGCCGCCTGGTGATTGGCGATAGGCGTCGTAATCCTGCTCACTTCATTGTTAAAATGATGCTCTATAAAAGAAGGCTCAGTCCCTTTAACGCCGACCCGGTGAGCCTTTCCGTAAGCAACAACCTTGATATCCCCGGAGCTCTTTGCCTGAAAAACCTTATAAGTCAATGATGAGCTTCCGCAGTTAAAAACTAAAATATTCATGCCTCTCCGTTATCAGATTACCGGATCATGACAACCTGCTCTCCTATTCCGGATAATAACCTGTGCCTACGATCCATCCGAAAGGCTCGAACAGAAGGGTATACCCTCTCTTCATTGATAGTTCGGCCGCGCCGGGTTTCGGGAACCAGTAATCGGTATAACCGCCGCCCGGCTGTTTGCCGTTCATTATCAGTTCGTGTATATAATACACGCCTTTTAAGTTCGCGTCCATCCTGTTGGTCTGCTCTACTTTCCTGTCGACTGGCAGGACTACGTTTATCCCCTCGATCGTATCTGCCCAGAAATAACCCTGCCTGTCATCTCCGTAACGCAGAGCCCTGAGCATATCCGCGCCGTCCTTCTGGGCCTGCTCCAGGGTTATATCCCCCTTTTTACTCTTATCATATAGTATCTGGAGCATACCTGTTGCGGCCTGCGTTGCGGCCTTGATCTGGGCATCCTCCCTGTCATTCACGGCGAATCTCTTTGTGGCCGCGACAAGCCGCCACTCGGTACCGTTGATACCAATAGTGGCCCAGACGGCATCTTTAGTCACAACATTCTTCTTGCCGATATCATAGAAATCATACGGTCCGAAACCGCTCCTGGCCGCGACAATCTTCCTGCATAGGGTCAGGAGTCTGGGAAACGGCTGATACACCGGATCCTCAAAAAGTATCTTACCTATTTGCGCCGGGTCCGAGTCATAAACGAGGCGGCCGTCTTTTTGCATCGCCCAGGCGTGCACAGGCGTACCCTTCAGGCCTTCTTCAAGCACTAACGCGAAGATATTCTCCGGCCTGAACATCAGGCTGACCGAACCCAGGAGATCTCCCTTATCCGATAATACCGGATGCTCTATAGAAGAAGCGTAGAAACCCTCGACGCTCATGAATAACTCGCTCATGACTGGCTGTTTGGTAGCCCATAAACGCAAGACTTGCGGCTGCGCGCTTATATCCGAGCCTTCAAATTTTTTATACTCCGGCGGTTCGACTATCACCATTATCCCCTTTGCATCCACCGCGCAAGAATCAACAGAATAAGGCCCGGCCGACGCCGCCAACTTACGTATTACCTCCCGGGCTGCTTCACCTTCTATGCCGGTCCTGCCAAGTTCCTTTGCCGCGCGCGCGACATCAACGTTCAGTTTTGAAAAGACGGCGTTTATATCATCCTGCAGTTTTATTATGACGACTAACGGCTTCTCGTTGTCCTGCGCCCGGGCCGTAACAGGCATCAGCGCGAAAGTAAATAAGACCATCAATAGTATTAACTTTTTCATTCTGATCCTCCTCTATAATCGACTGCTCCAGATACAAACACTGTATTTAAAATGCACCGCGCCCTGGGGGGCGCTTCCGGAGCTCTTCATTAAACGTCCCTTTTTTCGCTGTCGCTCAGGGTTACTTAGGCGCTCACTGAGCCGCTCGCTTCCAGCGTATTTTCTCTGTTCATCCAAAGACAGGCGCAACAAATTTCTTTATACCACCCCACGCTTATCCAATCTTCACTTCCACTGAATGTTCTACCCGATCATCAATGAGCCGTACCACCATTTCCTTCTGCGCGACACCATCCACCTCAATAGACGTGATACGGTCAGACGATCCTGAGCACACAAAAGTAATATGATAGAATGTCTCCCGGTACCGGTAATGCAGCTTCCAGGAGGGCCAACCCGCGGGAAGGCATGGCTCGAAATAGATCCTGTCCACTTTCAACTGAATCCCCAGCA
>JAQTUY010000087.1 GCA_028707105.1 Candidatus Omnitrophota bacterium
GCCTGACCATAGACGCTGAATATGAGATAGGAGCCGGCGTCCTGCGTTACGGCGATTTCAGCGTTCAGGCTGATTATTCGGTCGGACAAGAGCTGTATTATAAAAACGGATGTTTTGACCCGGATGCTTCGCTCGCCCGGATATCCTTAAAGAACGCCGTCTTCCGTATGGGGAGTAAGTCCTTTATTAATGAAGCGCAAAGCGCGCTGGTCATCGCCAAAAGGGCCCTGGATATCCAGAGCCTTACCGGGAAACTCTGGCGCCGCCCGGTTGTCATGAGCGGCGGATTTTCTTTTGATGACGTGCGCGAGCTGTCCTTATCCGGCAGGGTCGACGATTTTGATACCAGGTTGATCTTTAACTTCCCCGCAGCCAATCAGGCGCGGGCCGACCTTTTTACAGGCAGCGGGAATTCTTATTTTAAGCTGCACGCGGAGATAAGCGACCTGAAGGATTTTGTTTTTGCTTTGGAATGCCGGGCTGATATAGATGGTTTAGAGTTAGCTAAATTTCTGAATCTTAAGAAGGGCTCTTTTGCCGGGCGCCTTACCTTAAGCGGCAACATGACAGGAGAGGCGGAGGAACCGCGTTCGTACGCGGGCGGCATAGCCGTCGGAATAGCCGCATTTTCGTATCTGGGGTCGCAGCCGGTATCATGCGCTATAGACGCTGTCATACAAGAAGGAGTATTGCTGGGGCAGCTGCCTGCCGTCAATTTTTATGGGGGAGAGCTGGCTGGAAGCTTTAAGCTGGATTATCAGCGCCTGGGAATTGAAGTTCATTTAAAGGAAATGGATATTAAAAAATTTTCCTCCGGATATGAGCGCCTGAAAGGCCTGACCGGAACGCTCAGCGGAAGCGCCGCCGGTGTTTCTAACTGGAGTGGCGTTAAGGATCTTCAGGGTGGAGGGTATATTAATCTGGTTGATTGCGACCTGCGCCTTTTTCCTGTGGTCCGGGCCACTGAAGAAGGGCTGATGGGGGTGATCAAGAATTTTGTTATGCCCGTCTTTAATGAGGCCGAAGGGAACTTCCAGATAGATGGTAAGCATATTACTCTTCAAAATGTCTTTTGCAAAGCCACGGATTTAAATCTAGTGGTAAAAGGCGGTTATGATCTTGGCGGCGAAACAAATATTACGGTAGGGGCCACTCTTTTCGGAGGAGGGTTGGCCAGGACCGCCAAACAGGTTTTCCGGCCTTTTAGCCTCGGGGTTAATCTGCTGGCTAATTCCTTTGAAGTGGATATCCGGGGCGCACGATCCGACCTTGATCATCGCGTCAGGGTCAGGCCGTCGCGGTGGCTGATCGATTTCCTGCGGATGGGCAGTAAAGCCGACTCCGGGAAATATTCCCTGGATAAACTCTGGTAAAAAACCTCACTACAATTTCTTAGAGAAAAGCCCCGCCGCCTTCTTTATCGACTCCAGGAATATCACGATCACCAGCACGAGCATTATTACGGTCAGGATGGCGTTGAGGTTTCCCTGGGCGTTGTGTTTAGGAAGGTAGTTATTTTGTATATTATCCATTCCGGCCGCGAAGGTAGTAGCGAACATAAAAAGGCCGGGGAGGAAGGTTATCAGTCCGTAATACCATTTTTTGGAATGCTGCAGGATGAAGATCGTCCCGATGAACAGGGCGAGTGTCGCCAGCAATTGGTTGGCTACCCCGAACATCGGCCAGATGCTCGAGATATCCCCGTTATAAACAAGATAACCCCACAGCGCGCTGATGACCGCGCCGCTTACGATTATCCCGGGCATCCAATTGGCCTTGCCCCACCTTGGCCGCACCAGCTTTACCATCTCCTGGAGGATATAGCGCGCAACGCGCGTGCCCGTATCCACCGTCGTCAGGATAAAAAGCGCTTCAAACATAATGGCGAAATGATACCAGTAGCCCATCAAGTGCTGCATTCCTTTTATGGAAGAGAATATGAGCGACATTCCCGCGGCTAAAGAGACCGCGCCGCCGGGCCTTCCGGCAAGCGTTTCGCCGGTCATCCGCTCCAGCTCTTTAAGGTCGGTTATGTTCATCCCTAGTTTGGCGAAAACATCAGGCGGCAGGTTGATGGAGAAATAATCTCCCGGCATAAGCGCCGTCGCGGCGATCAGGGCCATTATGGAGACTACCGCTTCCACCAGCATCGCTCCAAACCCGATAAAACGGATGTCGGCTTCGGAGTTTATCATCTTGGGGGTAGTGCCGGAACTGACCAGGCTGTGGAAGCCGCTTATCGCTCCGCAGGCGATAGTAATACAGACAAAAGGCCATACCGGACCGGGGATTATCGGGCCGCCTCCGTGGATGTAGGGAGTTATGGCGGGCATCTGGATATGCGGGTTGACCAGGAAGATGCCCAGGATTAAAAACGCGATAGTCCCGATCTTCATATAAGAACTTAGATAATCACGCGGGCAAAGCAGGAGCCAGACAGGAATAGTCGAGGCTATAAAGCCGTAAAGCGGCAATATAATAGAGAGGGTAGGTTTGGATAACAGGAAATAAGACCCGAAGGATGTCTTAGACAGGGGTTCTCCCGCGACTACTCCCGCCAGGACTATTATTACGCCGATCACGGACGCTTCTATGATCTTGCCCGGGCGTAATTTATACATATACAGGGCCATAAAAAGAGCGGCGGGTATGGTTACGGCTATGGTAAAGGTGGCCCAGGAGCTTTCGTTGAGGGCGTTGACTACGACCAGGGCCAGGCCTGCTAAAGCAGTGATGATGATGAATAATATGGCTATTCCGGTCGCCAGCCCCGCGGGCGGGCTTATGTGTTTACGGGCCAGGCGCGTCAGGGATTGGCCCTTCATCCGCACGGAAGCAAAGAGGATGACCATATCGTGTACGGCTCCGCCCAGGACCGCGCCGATAAGTATCCATAAATAGCCGGGTAAAAAGCCGAACTGCGCCGCAAGCACCGGCCCGACCAGGGGCCCGGCTCCGGAGATCGCCGCGAAGTGGTGGCCGAAAAGCACGAATTTATTGGTGGGATGATAGTCTTTGCCGTCGCGCAGGGTATGGGCCGGCGTCTGCCTCCCGGGCTTAAAAACCAGGACCTTGGTGATGATGAAGGTGGCGTAAAACCTGTAAGCCAGGGCGAAAACCAGAAGGGCGACTATTATCAGGGTTAAGGCGTGCATGTTAATAATTATACTAAAATTCCCGATTTTTTAAAGGATAAAGTTACTTACCGTCAATAATGCCTTGACTAACAAGCATTCGTTGTCTATAATAAAGCAACCGCAGTAAATTATCCCAAAAAGGAGCATTGCAATGATTTCCCGTTTTTTTCCCAAGGAGTTCAATTTCTTTGACCTGTTTGAGAAGCAGGTGGACTATGCCGTCGAGGCAGCGCAATATTTTAAGGAGTTGGTTTCCAAGGGCGCGGTAGACGAAGCGGCTATTCAGAAGATACAGAATATCGAACACCAGGCCGATGAGGCCGCGCATGCCATCATTGACCAGCTCAATAAGACCTTTATCACGCCTTTTGACCGCGAAGATATTTACGCCCTGACTAAAGAACTGGATGACGTTACCGATATGATCACTACGATCGTCAACCGCTTGAAGGTTTACGGCATCACGGCTATTGATAAGGACCTGGTTAAATTTGCCGTTGTGATCGATGAGTCGGTGCGCGGCGTAGCCTGCGCGGTCAAGGGGATGCGCAGCAGCAAGAACCTTAAAAAGATCCAGGAGTCCTGCGTTGAGATCAACCGCCTGGAGAATGTCGGCGATTCCATGAGGGACGCTGTCCTGGCCCGGCTTTTTGAGACCTCTAAAGACGCTATTTATGTCATCAAATGGAAAGAGATCTACCAGGACGCCGAAACCGTCCTGGATATCTGTGAAGACGTAGCCCACGTAGTAGAGTCCATACTGGTAAAACAAGCTTAAATCCCTATGACCCTGAGCATCCTTTTCCTTATCGCCCTGGCCCTGCTTTTTGATTTCCTGAACGGTTTTCATGATTCGGCAAATTCTATAGCGACTGTCGTCTCCACCAGAGTGCTTTCGCCCCGCCTTGCTGTTATCTGGGCGGCTTTTTTCAATTTTATCGCTTTTTTATTCTTTGGGCTGCACGTAGCTACTACTATAGGTAAGGGGATAATTGATATATCGATAGTGGATAAGAGCGTTATATTCGGCGCTTTAATGGGCGCTTGCAGCTGGAATATTATTACCTGGTATTTTGGTTTGCCTACCAGTTCTTCTCACGCGCTCATCGGTGGGATGATCGGCTCCGCCCTGGTCAAGACCGGGACGCAATCATTGGTCTGGTCCGGTATTTTAAAGACCGTCGCCTTCATATTCGTCTCTCCGGTGCTCGGGCTTATCTTTGGCCTGATCCTGGGGATAATTGTATATCGGTTATTCCGCAAGAGCGCTCCGCTGAAGGTGGATCATATTTTCAGGAAAGGCCAGCTTGCTTCGGCGGCCTTATATAGCCTTGGGCATGGAGGCAATGACGCTCAAAAAACGATGGGTATTATCGCCAGTTTGCTTTTCAGCGCAGGATTATTGGGGGATACATTTTACATTCCTTTCTGGGTGGTTATCTCTTGCCATAGCGCTATCGCGTTAGGAACGATGCTGGGGGGATGGCGGATCGTTAAAACTATGGGCCAGAAGGTGGCCAAGCTTAAGCCGGTGGACGGTTTCTGCGCTGAATCCGGCGCGGCAATCACTTTGTTTGCCTCCTCCGCTTTCGGCATACCGGTGAGTACCACCCATACTATCACCGGTTCGATCATGGGCGTAGGTTCCATCCGGCGCTTGAGCGCGGTGCGCTGGGGAGTGGCCGGCCGCATCGTTTGGGCCTGGATATTGACCATCCCCTGCTCGGCCTTGATAGCGGCATTCTCTTACAAGATCGCCAGGTTTATATACTGATACATTTTTACCGCACAGGATGAGGTAAAATGAGCCGGACCATACTCCATAAAGGCCGTCCTGTAACATTAGTAGGCAGGCTCCTGCGTTTGCAGGATATCGCGCCCGATTTTCATGTCGCCTCGCAGGACCTATCCGATATTTCCCTCGCGGATCTTAAAGGCAAGATTAAAATACTTACTTCTTTCCCTTCCATAGATACCCCGGTTTGCGACCTGCAGATAAAAGAGTTCAACAAAAGGGCCTGCGGCCTTAATCAAGATGTCCTGATCCTGGGCATCAGCAAGGACCTGCCTTTTGCCCAAAGAAGATTCTGCGATTTTTTTGAGGTCAAGAACGTCAGGCTCCTCTCGGACTACAAGACTTCTTCTTTCGGGATAAACTACGGGATCCTGATCAAAGAGCTCAACCTCCTGGCCCGGTCCGTTATCATTGTCGACAAGAATAACCGGATAAGATATATTCAGATAACCGGCGAATTATCCGCCCCGCCCGATTATGGAGAGGCGTTAAATATGCTGGAAGATGTCATCAGGAATCCGGCCTGGGGCGAAAAAGAAGAAGCCCTGCCGCGTTGTAAGCCCTGTGAAATAGGCGCCCTTCCTTTGCCGGAGGATAAGGCCCGCGCGATGCTCTCCGAACGCAGCGCCGCCTGGCAGATGGTAGACGGCAAGAAAATAACCAGAGAATTCCTATTCAGGGATTTTTCGGAGGCAAAATATTTCCTGGACCTAATCAGCGTGCTTGCCGAGGAGCAGGGGCACCATCCGGGATTTGTCCTGGCGTATAACAAGCTTAAGGTCACGCTTACGACTCATGCCGCCGGCGGCCTGACCGAGAATGATTTCATCATGGCCGGATACATTGACCGGCTCAGCAGCGATTAAGGCGCGATAAATAGAGCATACTTAAAACGGGGGGTTGATCATGAAAGAAGGGTTTGAGATCAAAAAAGGTATTTTTTGGGTAGGGGTAGTTGACTGGAATGTGCGCAACTTCCACGGCCACACCTATTCCACGAACAGGGGGACTACTTATAACGCGTACTTGATAATAGATGAGAAGATAACCCTGGTCGATACCGTATACGGGCCCTTCGCCGGGGAAATGATCGAGAAGATAAGAGCGGTGGTCCCTCCCGAAAAAATAGACTACATTATCGCTAACCACGTGGAAACCGACCACTCCGGAGCGCTTCCGGAGATAATGAAGCTTTGCCCTAAAGCCAAAGTCCTGGGGACAGCCAAATGCAAGGAAGGATTATACAAGCATTACTACGGTGACTGGGATTTTCAGATAGTCAAGACAGGGGATACCCTTAAGATCGGCAAGCGCACCCTTGCCTTTGTCGAAGCGCCGATGATCCATTGGCCGGACAGCATGTTTACTTACTTGCCTGAAGAACAGCTGCTTCTGCCCAACGATGCTTTTGGCCAGCACTATGCCACCAGCCTTAGGTTCGATGATGAAGTAAACCAGTGCGAATTGATGGATGAGGCGGAAAAATATTACGCCAATATCCTCTGGCCGCTGGGCTCGCTTATCTTAAAGAAGATACAGGATGTTCAGAAAATGAATATCCCCATCAGCATGATCGCCCCAAGCCACGGTATAATATGGCGCAAGGACCCGGCAAAGATCATGAACGCCTATATATCCTGGGCTAAGAATGAGGCTGCTCCCAAGGCGGTGGTAGCTTATGAGACGATGTGGGGTTCGACCGATAAGATGGCCAGGATGATCGCGCAGGGGCTGACTGATGCCGGAGTAGAAGTCCGGATTTTTGACGTGGCCATGAGCGACCTAAGCGAGGTGATCAAAGCCTGCTTTGGATCTAAGGGTTTCGTTTTCGGCTCATCCACCCACGATAATAATATGCTTCCGGCTATGGCCGGATTTTTGGATTTTTTCAAAGGGCTCAAGCCTAAAAACAGGATAGGGGCAGCTTTTGGCT
>JAQTUY010000002.1:0-28506 GCA_028707105.1 Candidatus Omnitrophota bacterium
GGTTCTAAACGCGAATATGGCGGTACTGGGGCTTATCGACGGATTAGGCGAAGCCCTTGTTTCCATATCGCAGGCGGTTTCGGGTTACGTTTCTGATAAGACCAAAAAAAGAAAGGTCTTTATCTGGGCCGGGTATCTCTGCGCGATGGTGTCCAGGACCGGTTACGCGTTATCCGCGGTATGGCAGCAGTTGATCTTTTTTAAGGTCCTGGACAGGGCGGGGAAGATGCGCGGGGCGCCCAGGGATGCTATAATCGCCGATATATCCACCAGGGAGGACAGGGGCGGCAACTTTGGCTTACTGCGCATGATGGATAATTTAGGCGCGGTATGCGGTATCCTCCTCTGTATATTGCTTTTTAAATTCATAGGCTACAGGAACCTTTTCCTGCTGGCGGCAATACCTTCGCTGATCAGCGTTTTATTGGTCTTGTTCCTGGTGAAAGAAAAGAAAGCCGGGGGTATAAAACTTTTTAAGGGTTTATCGCCCAAGAATTTGAGCTGGAATTGCAAGCTGTTCTTTTTATTGAGCGCGGTCTTTGCCCTGGGGAATTTTACTTATTCTTTTCTGCTGGTATACGCTAAAAAGCTTGGTTTCGCGGCGGACTTTATGCCGGTGCTTTATTTTATATTCACTGCCGCCGCTTTAATTTTTTCCCTGCCATTCGGCAAGCTTGCCGATAAGATAGGCAGGAAACCTTTGATATCTTTGTCATTCGCTTTCTGGGCATTAGTAGTTTTAAGTTTCATAGCGCAGAGCGGGCGCTGGACTATTATCCTGGCGTTTGTTTTATACGGGATGCATAAGGGGGCGTTAGAGCCGGTCCAGAGGACCCTTGTTTCCGAACTCGCCCCGATGGAACACAGGGCAAGCGCTATCGGATTGTTCCAGATGGTCATCGGCCTGTGCGCCCTTCCGGCTTCTTTAGTCGCCGGGATGCTCTGGGATAAAATGGGCAGGTTAATACCGTTCTATTTGTCGCTGGGCTTGACAGTCGCGGCGGTCATAATGCTCATCTTTGTGAAAGAGCCCAAAACGGATACTCTTTAACTGGAGGGCTTTAAAATGGATTATAGCGGACCGGAGAGAAGAAAGTATCCCCGCATCGGCGGGAAGTTCCTGGTTTCATACAGGATAGCGGATAAAGACGACCTGATCGATATTACCCAGACTAAGAATGTAAGCCTGGGAGGTATCCTTCTTACTACCGACAGGGCTTTTAAACCCGGGACCGACCTGATGATCGAGGTCAGGCTGCCGATAGACCCGAAGGCCATCAAGATCGTCGCCAGGGTCAGACAATCCAAGGAACTTATCAAGGGGATGATCTATGACACGCACCTGGAATTTATGTCTATTGACGAGCATCATAAAAATATGGTCGCCAAGACCATAGAACATATCCTGAAGAAAGTATAGCGAGGTCAAAGAGATGATAAAAAAGATAAATGTAGGCCTTATAGGTTTCGGTAATGTCGGCAGCGGAGTTGTGAAGATATTGAAGAGCAGGCGGGCCCTGCTCAGGGACAAGATAGATGTCGATATCGTCCTCAAGAAAATATGCGACAAGGATATTTCCTCC
The DNA here is from genome assembly GCA_028707105.1 of Candidatus Omnitrophota bacterium. Next base: position 1,584 of record JAQTUY010000002.1, read on the forward strand.
AGAAGGGATATAAACGTCGAACGGGAGCTTCTCACCGGCAACGCCGATGAGATACTTAATGACCCTTCGATAGACATAGTAATGGAGTTGATGGGCGGCATTCATCCGGCAAAAGAGTTCATTATCAAGGCCCTGCGTAACGGCAAACATGTTATCACCGCCAATAAAGCCCTGTTGGCCGAGGAGGGAAGCGAATTGTTCGCCTTATCCAGAGAGCGCGGCAAGGCAATATGCTTTGAAGCCTCCTGCGGCGCCGGCATCCCGATTATTAAATCCTTAAGAGAAGGATTGGTGGCCAATAAATTCTCCAATATCTACGGTATTATCAACGGGACTTCGAATTTTGTTCTTTCGGAGATGGCGGAAAAAGATTGTAGTTTCTCGGAGGCGCTTAAGGAAGCCAAAAGAAGAGGCTTTGCCGAAAGCAATCCCTCTCTTGATATCGACGGCATTGATTCGGCGCACAAATTGATCCTTCTTATCTATCTGTGTTTCGGCAGGTTCGTAAACATGAAGGATATCTTCATTGAAGGGATATCGCACATCTCTATTTCCGACATTAATTATGCCCAAGAGCTGGGCCTGGAGATAAAACTGCTGGCCATCGCTAAAAAGGTGGGCGATGAGCTGGAAGTAAGGGTGCATCCGACCATGATCCCCAGGGAGCACCTCTTATCGTCCGTGGGCGGGATATTTAACGCGATACACGTTGATTCGGACCTGGCAGGGGAGTTGTTGTTTTACGGCCCCGGCGCGGGGCAGATGTGCGCGGCCTCAGGGGTCATCTCGGACTTAGTGGACCTTATCCAGGATGTCAAAGCCGGATTGTTCAAGCCTACCATGAATGTGGTGCTGGATGGATCCATCAAAAAGCTTCGCCGTATCGATGAAATAGAAAGCCGTTATTACATCCGTTTTATGGCCATAGATAAACCCGGCGTCCTGGCCAGGATCTCCGGTGTCCTCTCGACTGAAGGCATAAGTATCGCTTCTGTCACTCAAAAGGAGAGAAAAAAGCAGGAGATCGTGCCTATCGTGATGATCATCCACGAGGCCAAGGAAAGAAATCTCAGGCAGGCGCTGGAGAAGTTGGACCGGCTGAATGTATTCAAGGAGAAAAGCGTAGCCATAAGGATCGAGGAAGTCTAACCTTTCAAGGATAGAAGATGCAATATAAAGGGTTGATCGATAAATACAGAAAGTACCTTCCGGTGTCCGGAAAGACCCCGGTTGTAACTTTAAACGAAGGGAATACTCCTTTAATATTCGCGCCGGCTTTGAGCAAACTTACCGGCAAGGATTGCCGCGTTTACTTAAAGTACGAGGGCCTAAATCCTACCGGGTCGTTTAAGGACCGGGGGATGACTATGGCTATTTCCAAGGCCGTTGAAGAGGGCTCTCAGGTCGTGATGTGCGCTTCAACAGGCAATACCTCCGCTTCGGCAGCCGCTTACGCCGCCAAGGCGGGCATCAAGTGCATCGTCCTTATCCCCAGCGGCGCTATAGCTCTGGGTAAACTGGCGCAGGCCCTTATTCACGGAGCGGTAGTGCTGGCAGTGGACGGAAATTTCGACGATGCCTTAAACCTGGTTAGGGATATTACCTCAAAATATCCCATCACCCTGGTAAATTCCATTAATCCTTATCGTATTGAAGGCCAGAAGACAGGCGCTTTCGAGATATGTGACTTTCTGGGAGACGCGCCTGATTTTCAGGTGATGCCTGTCGGCAACGCCGGGAATATCACTGCCTATTGGAAGGGATATAAGGAATACAAAAGATCCGGGAAATCCGTTAAGCTGCCAAAGATGCTCGGTTTCCAGGCTAAGGGATCCGCGCCGATCGTCAGGAATAAAATAGTCAGGCATCCTAAGACTATAGCAACCGCCATCAAGATCGGCAACCCGGCCAGCTGGGAGCAGGCAGTCCAGGCGCGCGATGATTCTAAAGGCCTGATCGACATGGTGTCCGATAAAGAAATATTAGACGCGTATAAATTGCTGGCGGCTAAAGAAGGCGTGTTTGCCGAACCGGCTTCCTGCGCTTCTATCGCCGGTTTATTAAAATTGGCCAATGCGGGTTATTTTAAGAAAGCGAGGGCCGCCGGAAGCAGGTCGAGGGGCGCGGCAATAACTTGTATCCTTACCGGCCACGGGCTCAAAGATCCCGACAGGGTGATCAAAACCGTCAAGAAACCCAAGCTGGTTAAGCCTGATTTGAAGGCGATATTAAAGGAGATAGGCATAATATGCAAGAGCTAAAGATCAGCGGCGGGCATAAAAGCGTACTCCAGGATTTTACCGATAACCTGCGGGGTATTTTTAAGGATGAATTGGTCAGCGTTATTCTTTACGGCAGCGCGGCAAGAGGGGAGTTTACCGGGAGGGAATCGAATCTTAACGTGCTGATCGTCTTAAAAGACGCGGGCCTGGCCAATCTTAAGAAATGCACCGGCCTGGTAAACAGGTTTAAGTTCAGGGCGCTCGACCCGTTTTTCTTAAGCCGCAAATACATCAGTGATTCGCTGGATGTTTTCCCGATCGAATTCCTGGATATGAAAGAAAATTACGCCGTATTATACGGTGAAGATATCTTAAAAGATATCCAGGTGGACACGAAGAATTTAAGGTTTCAGTGCGAGCAGGAATTAAAAGCCAAACTGGTAAGTTTAAGGCAGGCTTATTTACGCCAGAGCAGGAATGGGGCGGCGCTTAAGTATTTGATGTTCAGGTACGCCACTTCCTTGCTTCATATTTTAAAGAATATGCTGCGCGTCAAAGGCAAGAAGGCCCCTTTCTTGAGGCAGGATATCCTGGACCAGGCCGCGCAGGAGCTTAAGATAAAAACATCGGCTCTCAGCAGGATATTGTCCGCTAAGAACAAGGAAATAGCGCTTGGCAGGGGAGATTTAGGACCGTTATTCGTTGAGTTCACCGAGGAACTTGAGAAGATATCCGATATCGTAGACCAGCTTTAATATCCTTGATAAGACAGATCAATAGAAGACCAGGTTTATTCGGGTTTATCGCTCGCGCGGCTTTGGCGGTTTGTTTGTCCGGGCCTCTTGTTGCCGGAGCGCAGGAAGTATCCCGGCCGTATAATTGGGTAAATGATTTCGCGGGGGTCATCAGCAGCGATGATAACCAAAAGCTGACGGCGCTGATCGCGGATGTGGAACAAAAAACAGGCGCTGAGATCGCGGTAGTCACGCAGGATTCGATCGCCCCATACGATGAAAAAGATTACGCCATTAAGCTCTTTGATATGTGGAAGGTCGGCAAACGCGGCAAGGATAACGGCGTTATCGTTCTTTTAGCCGTTAAGGAACGCCGCTGGCGCATACAGACGGGTTACGGCCTGGAGGGGGCATTGCCGGACAGCCTCTGCGGCCGGATCGGCCGCGATTATATGGCCTCTTATTTTAAAGAAGGCAAATACGGACAGGGTTTATATAACGGCGTATCCGCTATCGCCCAGGTCATCCTGAGGGAAGCGGGAGTCCCTTCGGGAAACCTCCCGGCCGGGGCGCAGAAACGCGGCCAGCCGGTCCCCTTATTCTTATACGTTTTTGCTCCATTGTTCTTTTTTGTGTGGAACTTACCCTGGCCTTTTATCATCGGCTTGCCTTTTACTTTGTTATTTGCTTCGGCATTTTATAATATGTCTCCCGTACTGGGCGCTCTGGTGATGCTGGGATATATAGGATCATTAGCTGTCAGGTATAATTATTGGCATAAGCAGCCTCTGGATAAGCGCAACAGTTTTTTCGGGGTGCAGTCATACGGCGGGCGTTTTAGCAGCGGGCATTCGGGCGGAGGCTTTAGCGGCGGAAGTTTCGGAGGGTTTGGAGGAGGAAGCAGCGGCGGAGGCGGAGCAGGCGGAGGTTTTTAATCCCCGGAGGGTTAGAGAAGATGAATAAGATATTCGGTTTATTGGGGCTTTTGATCCTGGTCATCGTGATCGGAGCGAGCTGGTATATTAACGGTTTAAATAAAGTCGTTATCCTGGATGAGAACGTCCGCCAGGCCTGGGCGCAGGTGGAGACCCAGTTGCAGAGGCGCATGGACCTTATCCCGAACCTGGTCGATACGGTCAAGGGTTACGCCGCTTATGAAAAGGGCGTATTTGAGAATGTAACTTTAGCCCGTTCGCAATGGGCCGGAGCTAAGACTATTGACGATAAGGTCAAGGCTGCTACTTCCGTGGATTCGGCGATCGCCAGGTTACTGATGGTGGTCGAAAACTATCCCACTCTTAAAGCAAGCGAGAATTTTAAGGCCCTCCAGGACCAGCTGGAAGGGACAGAGAACAGGATATCAGTTGAGAGGATGCGTTATAATCAGGCGGTGATGACGTTTAATGCCTATATCAGGACGGTCTTCGGCGTAGTCTTTGCCAAGTCCAGAGGCTTGAATAAACCGGCGGTATATTTTGAGGGAGCAAAGGGCTCGGAGAAGGTGCCGGAAGTAAAATTCCAATAAGATGAAATATATACTTTTAGTCGGCGACGGGATGGCGGATTACCCGATAGAGGAGTTGGGCAACAGGACTCCTTTGGAGGCAGCCCGTACGCCTAATATGGACTTTATCGCGCGGCAGGGCCGTATGGGGAGGGTAAAGACCGTTCCCGACAAGATGACGCCCGGTTCGGATGTCGCTATTATCTCTATTATGGGTTATGAGCCTGCGCGTTATTATACGGGCCGCGGGCCGCTGGAAGCGGCTAATCTGGGGGTTGAGCTTGGGCCTGATGACGTAGCCTTCCGCTGCAACCTTATTACCGCGGCAGAAGATAAATTATTAGATTACAGCGCCGGGCATATCAGCAGTAAAGAGGCTGATATCCTGGTGCGTAGTGTCCAGGATAAACTTGGTTCGGATACTATAAAGTTTTATTCCGGCGTAGGCTACCGCCATTTGATGGTTTTCAAGGACGCGCGGGGGCTTGATCTGGATAAGCTTCTTTGTAAGCCTCCTCACGATATCCTGGGCCAGAGTATAGATAAGAATTTCCCTAAAGGTAATAATGCCGAACTTATCATTAAGCTGATGCGTCAATCCAGGGATTTCCTGGGAGGCCATGAAATAAACAGTATCAGGATAGACCTCAAAGAGAATCCCGCGAACATGATCTGGCTCTGGGGCCAGGGCAAGAGGCCGGATATGCCTACCTTTAAGGAAAAATACGGCGTTAACGGCAGCGTGATATCGGCCGTCGACCTTATTAAAGGCATGGGCAGGATATTGGGTTTGGATGTGATCAATGTTCCCGGAGCTACGGGATATTATGATACGGATTATAAAGGCAAAGCTAACGCTGCCCTGAGCGCGCTTAAGGATAAAGATTTCGTTTTTGTGCACGTGGAGGCTCCTGATGAGGCGGGCCATAACGGGGATTTAAGAGAAAAGATCGCCGCGATCGAACGGTTTGATCAGATGGTAGTGGGCGCTATTTTGGAGGCGTATAAGCGCAAACGTAATTTTCGGATCATGGTCCTGCCCGACCATCCTACGCCCGTGGCGCTTCGGACGCACGCCGCCGACCCGGTTTGTTTCGGGATACTCGGCAAGGATATTTTTGGCGAAGGGTTTTCCGGTTACAGCGAGAAGGAAGCGCAAAAAAGCAGCCTTTATTTCGATAAGGGGCATGAATTGATGGAGTATTTCATCAAAGGGGAGAAATAACACTTAGGTTTAAAAGTTAAAAAGAGGTTGGTATGTCCAAGAAGCTGATAGTCCAAAAATTCGGCGGCTCATCCGTAGCCAATGTGGAGCGCATCCAGAATGTCGCCAGGAGGGTGGTGGAGTGCAGGAAAAAGGGTGATAGTATCGTAGTCGTAGTCTCGGCAATGGCGGATACTACCGATGAGCTTATTGACCTGGCCGACAAGATAAATAAGTATCCTCCTGAAAGGGAAATGGATATGTTAATGTCAACGGGCGAGCAGGTATCGGTGGCCTTGTTGGCTATGGCTATAGATAAGCTGGGATGTAAGGCGATATCATTTACCGGAGCGCAGGTAGGCATCCTGACCGATAAATCCCATACCAAGGCGCGCATTCTGGATATTAACGGCAGGCGCATCCACGAAGAGCTTAAAAAAGGCAAGGTTGTGATCGTAGCCGGCTTCCAGGGTATGACGGCAGAGCAGGAGATCACTACTCTTGGCCGCGGCGGTTCGGATCTGACGGCTGTTGCGCTGGCCAAGGCGCTGGCGGCCGATATCTGTGAAATATATTCGGATGTTGACGGCATATATACCGCCGATCCCAGGATCGTGCCCGACGCCCGTAAGCTGAAAGTGATAAGTTATGATGAGATGCTGGAGATGGCGTCCTTAGGCGCTCAGGTGATGCAGTCGCGTTCGGTAGAAGTAGCCAAAAAATTTAATGTAGTGATACACGCGCGTTCATCATTCAGCAGGCATAAAGGGACGATCATTTGTAAGGAGGCTAAAGTCATGGAAGACGTAGTAGTAAGCGGTGTAACTTATAATAAGAACGAATCCAAGATAACTATCTGCGATGTACCGGACAAGCCGGGCCTGGCGGCCAAGATATTTAACGCGATCTCCCGTAAAGGCGTGAGCGTGGATATGATAGTCCAGAATACCAGCCATGACCGCAGGACCGATATATCCTTTACCGTTACTAAGGACGCCTCAAAGAAGGCGGGGCGCCTGACTCGCTCTATCGCTAAAGACATCGGGGCCGGCGATGTGCTGGAAGATACGGATGTGGCCCGCGTGTCCATAGTCGGCGTGGGGATGAAGTCCCATCCGGGTATCGCCGCCAAGATGTTCGAGGCTTTGGCGGAGCATAATGTCAACATTGAGATGATCTCGACGTCCGATATCAGCATTTCCTGTATTATACAGAAGAAACTTGCGGAAGCCGCGGTCAAAGCGCTCCACAGCGCGTTTAATTTAGGGAAAAAATGACCGGAATTCTTTTTAACGCGGCAAGCGGAGGATTCTGATGCGCGAAGTTAAATTATACGATACTACTTTAAGGGATGGTTCGCAGGGCGAGGGTATCTCGTATTCGGTTACGGATAAGGTCCGTATTGCCGAAAAGCTCGGCAGTTTCGGGATACATTTCATCGAAGGCGGCTGGCCGGGCTCCAATCCTAAAGATATGGAGTTTTATAAGAAGATGGCCAAGGGCCGCGCTTTGAAGGACAGCGAGCTGGTCGCTTTTGGTTCGACACGCCGCCCCGGCTCCAGGGCCGCGCAGGACGCTAATTTAGGCGCCTTCTTAAAATGCGGGGCGCGCATTGTCACCATCTTCGGCAAGACCTGGGACCTGCATGTAACGGACGTCTTAAAGACGACCCTGGATGAGAACCTGGACATGATCAGCGATACCGTTTCATTCCTCAAATCAAAGGGGCTAAGGGTATTTTATGACGCGGAGCATTTCTTTGACGCGTATGCCGATAATTCCGCTTATTCCCTGAAGTGCCTTAAGGCTGCCCGGGATGCCGGAGCCGAATATATTGTTTTATGCGAGACTAACGGCGGGATGATCAGTTCGCAGGTGTCCCGGATTGTCACCGAGGTCAAAAACGCGATACAGGCGCCTTTAGGCATCCATTGCCATAATGATTCGGGCATGGCAGTTGCGAATTCCATCGCTGCCGTTGAAGCGGGATGTTCTATGGTCCAGGGTACGATCAACGGCTACGGCGAGCGCTGCGGTAACGCCGACCTTATTCCCATAATCGCTAATCTTAAACTCAAATTGGGGATCGGCTGCGTCTCAGACGCTAAACTTAAAGAATTGACCGAGGTCTCGCGTTTTGTAAGCGAGGTCAGCAACATGAAACAACAGGATAACCAGCCTTATGTCGGCGTATCGGCTTTTGCCCATAAGGCCGGAGTGCATATCAATGCCGTAATGAAAAATACCAGGTCTTATGAGCATATCGAGCCTGTGCTGGTAGGTAACCGGCGCCGTATTTTAGTCTCGGAATTAGCGGGAAAGACCACTATTCTGCTTCGGGCCAGGGATATGGAGCTTGACCTGAGCAAGGAAGACCCTAAGACCAAGAAAATACTTAAGATCGTCCAGCAGCTGGAACATAAGGGCTATCAATTTGAAGCCGCTGAGGCGTCTTTTGAACTTTTGCTTAAAAAAGCGTTCAAGAAATACAAGAAATTCTTTAACCTGGAAGGATTTAAGGTGGTGGTTGAGAAGAGGGATGACGGCCGCCTTATTTCCGAGGCTACTATTAAATTAAAGGTAAAAGGGATCGAAGAGCATACTGCCGCTTCTGGCGACGGCCCGGTCAACGCCCTGGATAATGCCCTGCGCAAGGCGTTAAAGGAATTTTATCCGACCCTGTCCAAGATGCACCTTACCGATTTTAAAGTCAGGGTCCTGGAAACCAAGGTCGGCACCGCCGCGCCGGTAAGGGTTTTGATCGAATCTCAGGATGAGAAAGATACCTGGGCTACGGTAGGAGTTTCAGAGAATATCATCGAGGCCTCCTGGCTGGCGCTGGTCGACAGCATCGAATATAAACTGCTTAAGGATAAGGTAGTGTAATGATAGAGATCTCCAGCCGCTATAACCCCAGGGAAACCGAGGATAAGTGGTATAAATATTGGGAAGAGCATAAATTCTTCCGGGGTAAGGCCAATCCCGCCAAAGAGCCTTTTAGTATCGTCATACCTCCGCCCAATGTGACCGGGATACTGCATATGGGCCATGCCTTGAATAATACCATCCAGGATATCCTGATACGCTATAACCGCATGGCGGGTAAAGAGGCGCTCTGGATGCCCGGGGTGGACCATGCCGGTATCGCCACTCAGAATGTCGTCGAAAAACAGATCGCTAAAGAAGGATTGAAACGCCAGGACCTGGGCCGGGAGAAATTCCTGGAGCGGGTCTGGGTATGGAAGGAACAATACGGCTCCACCATCGTAAGCCAGCTTAAGAAATTAGGCTCATCCTGCGATTGGGACAGGATGCGTTTTACTATGGATGAGGGCTATAGCGACGCGGTCACGGAGATCTTTACCAAATTATACCAGGAAGGCCTGATCTACCGCGGGACTTATATAATCAACTGGTGCCCGCGCTGCCAGACCGCCTTATCCGATGAAGAAGCTCCGCATAAGGACCTGGAAGGATCTCTTTATTATCTGAAATATCCTTTTAAAGATGACCCGGATGGGTTTTTGACCGTGGCTACTACACGCCCCGAGACTATGCTGGGCGATACGGCCGTGGCGGTCAACCCGAAGGATAAGCGTTACAAAAAACTTATCGGGAAAAACCTGGTACTTCCGTTGGTTGAAAGAGAGATACCTGTTATTGCCGATGATATGGTCGATATGAAGTTTGGCACCGGCGCGGTAAAGGTCACCCCCGCCCACGACCCGAATGATTACGCGATGGGCAAAAAGCATCACCTGGAATTTGTGAATGTACTGCGGCCGGACGGACGGATGAATGAGAATTCCGGAGAGTACGCGGATATGGACAGGTTCGAGGCCAGGAAGGCCATCCTGGAGGACCTCAAGGAAAAGGGTTTACTGGAAAAAATAGAGCCGCATCAATTATCCGCCGGCCACTGTTACCGTTGTCATACCATTATCGAGCCTTATTTATCCAAGCAGTGGTTTGTGAAGATGAAGCCCCTGGCCAAGGAAGCGATAGAGGTAGTCAAAAAAAACAAGATAAAATTTTATCCTAAACGCTGGACCAAGGTTTACTTGAACTGGATGGAGAATATCCAGGATTGGTGTATTTCGCGCCAGATATGGTGGGGCCACAGGATACCGGTTTATTATTGCAGGAAATGCGAGGAGAAGAATGTTATCGTTTCCAAAGTCAAGCCGGATAAATGCCCGGTGTGCGGCGGAACTGATATTTACCAGGATGAGGATGTGCTGGATACCTGGTTTTCATCCTGGCTCTGGCCTTTTGTCACTTTCGGCTGGCCATTCCAGGCTCAAAGCCTGGAACAGAAAGCCAGGATGGAAGAGGAGCTTAATTACTTTTATCCGACCTCCGCGCTGGTGACCGCTCCGGAGATACTTTTCTTCTGGGTAGCCAGGATGATAATGTCCGGGCTTCATTTTATGAGCGATATCCCGTTTAAGGATGTTTATCTCCACGGTACGGTGCGCGACGTGGAAGGCAGAAAGATGTCCAAGTCCCTGGGTAATATTATCGATCCTCTGGAAGTCATTAATGAATTCGGAGCGGACGCGCTGCGTTTCAGCATCATCTCTATTACCGCCCAGGGCACGGATGTTTATTTGTCGCGCGAGAAATTTGAGATGGGCAGGAATTTCGCCAATAAGATCTGGAACGCTTCGCGGTTCGTGCTGATGAACCTGGATGATAAACAAACAAGCGTGGACCTCTGCGAGTATTTTAAAAAAGAAGACCTCAATATTGCCGATCGCTGGATATTGAGCCGTTTTTATTCCACGCTGGACCAGGTTAATAAGGCGATCGCTGATTTTCGTTTTAATGAGGCGGCAACGCTTTTATACGGATTTTTCTGGCATGAGTTCTGTGACTGGTATGTAGAGATGGCAAAACTGCATATCAAAGACGGCTCTACGCAGGTAGTGATGAACAAGGTCCTGGAGAAGTCCCTGCGCCTGCTGCATCCTTTTATGCCTTTTATCACCGAGGAGATCTGGCAGAGCCTTACTGCCGCGCAGGATAAAAAGTCGATCATGATGCAGCCCTGGCCGCATTTGCAGAGCCAGATGTGCGATAAAAAGCTGGAAGCGCGGATGGGGGTCATTTTTGATATTATCGGTTCCGTCCGGAATATGCGCGCGGAACTGCAGATCCCCCTGGACAAAAAGATAAGCATCATTATTTCATCATCCGTAAAGGCGGACAGGGAACTTATTGAAGGATCAGTACCCTATTTAAAGACCCTGGCTAGGTTAGACGAGGTGCGGGTCGTTTCAGCGCAGAAGCCTCTCAAGTCCAGCGTCAGCCTGCTGGTCGGAGATATCCATGTATTTATACCTCTTGAGGGTGTTGTGGACCTGGATAAGGAAAGAGCCAGGATCAAGGCCCAGATACAGGGTATGGAAAATGAACTAAAGGGGAAAGAAGTCCGGCTTAAAAATAAGGAGTTTGTAAGCAAGGCTCCGGCTGAAGTCGTGGAAAAAGAAAGATCCAGGGTAGATGAAATAAAGGAACAGATCGCTAAACTAAAGAGAATCCAAGATGAAATTAAATAAGTTAATAAAAGCCGCTTTAAGCGAAGATATCGGGAGCAGGGACCATACTACCGAGCTTTTTATCCCCAAGGATATGAAGATACGGGCGGTGATCACCGCTAATGAGGATGGGGTCATCTGCGGCGTGGATATTGTAAGGCAGGTTTTTCAGGCGCTTGATAAACAGATATTGGTCCAGCCGCGCGTTAAAGACGGCCAGTGTGTCAAAAAGGGCAAAGTGTTGATGGTCTTGAGCGGTAAGGCGCGCGGTATAGTGACCGCCGAGCGTGTGGCTTTGAATTTTGTGAGCATGCTTAGCGGAGTGGCTACGCATACGCGTAAATTCGCGGAAGCGGTAAAACCTTATAAAGTGAAGATACTGGACACACGTAAGACTTTTCCGGGTTTAAGGCTATTGCAGAAATACGCGGTGCGCATGGGAGGGGGATATAACCATCGCATGAGCCTGGACGAGATGGTGCTTATAAAGGATAATCATCTGCATATTAATAAAGATTACCGTAAATACCTTAAGCTAGCCAAGAAATATAAGGTGGAAGTAGAGGTTGAAAACCTGCAGGAATTTAAAGAGGCTTTAGGTTCGGGAATCGATATGATCATGCTTGATAATATGAGCGTATCCGACATAAAAAAGGCGGTCTGGCTGCGTAACAATTTTCATCAGCAGACCAAATTGGAAGCCTCGGGGAACATCAGCCTTGCCAATATCCGGCGTTACGCCTCCACCGGAGTAGATTATATCTCGATCGGCAGCCTGACCAAGGATATCCAATCGCTGGATGTTTCAATGGAGGTCACGCGTTAGGTGAAGTTTGCCTGACTAGGGGGGCTGTATTGACTACAGGGATATTGATACATAATTATTTAAAGTTTTACAGCTAATAAGCTATATCTTATTAGCTTTTTTGTTATTAACGCCTAAGAAGTCATTAAAATAGTATCGTAGCGTTAAAATCCAGACTAAACGAGGTAAGAAATGTTAATGTTGGCCGTGATTGTTTTGATTTGCAGTATATTTGCTTTAATCCTTGCGGTATTTACCTACCTTAAAGACCCTCATAGTCAACTCAACAGAAGCTTTGCCGTAACATCTATTTTGTTTTCTTGTTGGTTGTTTACTAACTTTCTTACTGGCTATATTCAAAATCCTTTGTTGGTCAGGGCGATGTGGGGCATCGGCTCAATTGTTCTTAGCAGTGTCGTAGTTTTTGTATCATTTTTGTGTGGAAAGAGGTCCGGTGGTATGGCTATGTGGATAGCCTGGGGCATCGGGTTATTCTCTTTTATTCTTTCATTTACTAATTTTTTTATCGGGGAGATATCAAAGATTAGCTTAGGTACTTTTGAAGGGAAATTTGAAATAGGTTTCTATTTGTGGGGTATTTATATGACTGTTTTTACCGGCTATAGTATCGTATTGCTGATAAAGACTTATTTACGATCTGCTGGCTTAAAAAAGCTGCAAATAAAATATGTCGGTATAGGGTTTGCATTGACTGGTATTTTTGTAATTATACTGGATGTTGTTTTGCCTTTTATGGGAGGTAATAAGAAATGGATGGCTTTAGATTCTACAGCCAGTATATTCTATTTAGCATTTACCGCGTACGCTATTGTCCGTTACCGGGCTATGGAAATAGATACTGTTTTGCATAAGACGATTCTTTGGCTCCTTACTTCCTTATGGTTACTTCTTCCTGCCTATTTCGTATTCGCATTTGTCAGGCCGTGGTTGCGTGATTTAAATACTTTGAGCCTTACGGTATTCGCGGCAGCCTTTTTTTACATATTTCTTTGGTACTATCGTTATTTTCAGCCCAAGATAGATCATTTTTTCCGCCGCCGTAAATACGATTACCAAACGGTCCTGGGAAAAATAGCCGAAAAAATAGCGACAACCATCGATATCGAAGATCTTACTCGCAAGTTCCTTACTGAGATCTGCGAAACCATGTATCTGCGTACCAGCCTTCTTTATATTATATCTAAAGATGAAAGCAAATATTTTATCATAGGCAGGCGGGGGTATAAAGAAGCAGGCGGTATAAGGCAGCGCGCAGAATTGGAAATATACACAACAAAAGAAAGAGATGAGCTTGCGAAAAGCCAAAGAGAGTTTAATAATGATAATCCCCTTTTTAAATGGCTGGCAGAGCATCAAGGCATACTTGAAAGAGAACGCATAGAGTTTGACCCTCAATACGCGCAGATAAAGGATGGAGCAATAGATTGGCTTGGAAAACAGGAGTTAGAATTAATAGTTCCGCTTACCTTTGAAGGCAAGGTGCACGCTATCCTGGGGCTTGGTAAGAGAGAAAATCTGCAAGCCTATACCGTAAAGGACCTTGAGCTGCTTAAGAAGCTTGGACAGGAAGCGGGAGCGACCATTTTTAACGCGTTACACTACGAAGATTCGCTGGAGAAAGAACGATTGGAAGAGGAGATGAGAATGGGGCATCAGATCCAGACGTCGCTTCTTCCTCAGTTTATGCCTCAAGTTTTCGGTTTGAGCGTCCAGGGCTTAATGCAGCCGGCTAAAGAGATCGGAGGGGATTATTATGATTTTATCCCCGTGCCGAATAAGGATGATATCGCTATCGTTATCGGAGATGTTTCCGGCAAAGGTGTTGGCGCGGGCCTTATAATGTCCATGACCAAGGCTACTATCCATACCCTTTCGCATGAAGGGTTCTCACCCAAAGAGATCCTGCTTAGGGCCAATGAATTTCTGAATCAGCATGTGGGCGAGCAGAAATTCATGACGCTCTTGTATTTGCTTTGGAAATCCAGGGAGCGGATGATGGCTTATTCTTCAGCCGGGCATGAACATATACTTATCTGCAGGGCTGCCGCGCGCGGCCAGGTGGAAGCTATTGTGAGCGGTGGTTTTATGTTGGGTATGCTGCCTGATATTGGGGGTTATCTGGAAGAAAAGCAGATCAAGCTTGAGCCGGGAGATAAAATATTGCTGTATACTGATGGCGTGACAGAAGCGGAGAACCAATCCAGGGATAGATTCGGGTTGGAGCGGTTAAAAGACGCCTTTTTAAGGTATAGCTCTAAGCCCGCTGACGAACTGATGCACTGCGTTAAAGACGAAGTCTACGCTTTTATCGGCGGGCATCCGCAGTATGACGATATTACTCTGGTAGTCCTTGAGGCGAAGTAGGAGGGATAAAGCATGGAATATATAAATGAATTATTGGCGCGGGTGCATTATTTGAATAACCCTTTTGTGACTTTTGTGGCTTCTCTTAGCCTGATATTTATGGGTACCTATGTATTGTCGAAGAATCCCCGGTCCGCGCTATACCGTTCTTTTTTCTTCCTTAACTTTGTTACATTTCTCTGGTTCATAGGCAATGTAGTATCGATGCTGGGGTATAGAAATATAGATATCGGGATACTGGGGCACAGGATAGGATATTCGGGAGTATGTTTCATGGTAGCCGCGTATTACACTTTTTATTACGTGCAATTTCATAAGGGTAAGTTTTTTATGTATTTGTTGTACGTGATCGGGCTGCTGGAACTTGTTTATCTTTGGACTACTAAGGACTCCAGCGTAGGAGCCAGGGCCTTGTATAATGTCGGGGCTTACTGGGAAGGAATGCCCCGTTTTTCATACTTCTTGGCGTTTGGTATGATTAAATATTTCATCGTCGCCTGGATAACCGCCGCCTGTTTTTGGAAAGAATATAGGAAGGAGACGATCCCTTTTAAGAAGAACCAGTTCAGGTCTCTGGCCATCGTGGTTGCTGTGTTTAGCTTTGGATGGACGGAATGGATGGTTTCTTTTGGCATCAAGCTGCATATCGCCTGGATGCTTATACCTATATTTGTGGGGACGATGGGCTATTCAATTATTCACTACCGTACGATGGAGATCGACACGGTTATCCATCGCACTATTCTGTGGCTGGCGGTCTCGGGTTTTATCCTTTTGCCTCTCGGCGCGCTTACTTATCTTATGCGAGCCTGGTTTCATGACCTTAATTGGACCCAGCTGACTATGATCCTTACGCTTATGTTTTATCTTTTTCTTTTCTATTATCTTCGTATGCAGCCCCGGATTGACCATTTCTTTCGCCGCCGTAAATACGATTATCAGGCTGTCCTGGGAATGGTAGCCGAGAAGATCGCCACTACCATTAACATTGAAGACCTGACCCGCCAGCTTTTGACGGAAGTATGCGAGACGATGTATTTGCGCAATAGCCTGCTTTATGTCCTAAATAAAAATGAGGCAGGGTATTCCATTATAGGCAGGAGGGGGTATAAGGAAATCGACGGTATAAGACAGCGGGTGGCCCTGGAGATATTCAGCGAGGAAGAGAAAATACATCTTTCCCAGGGCACAAGAGAGATCGGCTGTAATACCGCGCTTTCGAAATGGTTCTCAGGGCACAGCGATATACTGGAGAAGGGGCAGGTAGAGGTCGATCCGCAGTATGAAGCTATAAAGGAAGAAGCCCTGGCTTGTTTTAAGGAACACGATGTAGAGGTAATAGTTCCTCTTGTGGTGCAGGATAAAGTTAACGCCATTTTAGGATTGGGAAAGAAGGAAAACTTACAGGCTTATTCGGAAAAGGACCTGGAGCTCTTAAGAAAACTTGGCCAGGAGGTCGGGGTAACCGTGTTCAACGCCCTGCATTATCAGGATCTGGCGGAGAAGCAGAGGCTGGATGAGGAAATGAGGATGGGCAGGCAGATACAGGTCAACCTGCTACCGCAAAGGACGCCGCAGATAGAAGGGCTCATAGTGCAAGGCTTGATGAACCCGGCCAAGGAGATCGGCGGGGATTATTATGACTTTATTTCTCTGTCAGGCAGGGATGAACTTGGTATAGTCATAGGAGACGTGTCCGGCAAGGGCGTGGCAGCCGGGCTTTTAATGACAATGGCAAAAATGGCTATTCACGCTTTATCCCAGCAGGAAAATTCTCCCCGCAGGATACTGGTCAAAGCTAACTCTCTTTTGTATGATCAGATCGGCGGCCAAAAGTTCATGACCCTGCTTTATCTTTTATGGCAGGCTAAAAGTAAGACTTTGCTTTATTCTTCGGCCGGACATGAACATATCTTGATATTTCGGCACCAGGCTCAGGTGATCGAAGCTATCCAATCCGGCGGATTTATGCTGGGCATGATGCCGGAAATAGACGTCTTTTTGGAAGAAACACACATTCCTTTTGAAAATAAGGATAAGATCCTTCTTTACACGGATGGAGTGACCGAGGCTCAGAACGCAAGTGGCGATAGGTTCAGCCTCTCGAAATTAAAGGAAGTATTCATGAAGCACAGCGCCAAGCCCGCCGCTGAGCTGATGCAGTCCGTCAAAGAGGACGTCTATTCCTTTATCGGCGAGCATCCACAGTATGACGATATCACGCTGGTAGTGCTGGAAGCGCAGTAGATTAGAACATTTAATGCTTAAAAATATACGCGGAATTTTACTTTGCTTATTGAGCGGGGTTTTGTTAGCCCTCTCGTTCCCGTCATTTGATCTTGAAATGCTGGCCTGGGTTTCTTTTGTGCCCTTATTTTTCGCGGTAAAAGATAGGAGGCCGGCTGTTGCTTTTCTTTTATCTTACCTGAGCGGGATAGTATTCTTCGCGTTGACTGTTTTCTGGCTGGCGCATGTTACCTTGCCGGGCGTAATAGTTCTTATCTTATATTTAGCTTTGTATTTTGGCATCTTTGGTTTTTGTGTTTCTTTCTTTTCGTCCCTGCCTGTTATCTCTTACCTATTATCTGTCAGCGCCGTTTGGGTCCTCCTGGAATACCTGCGCAGTTATCTGCTTACCGGCTTCGGCTGGGCATTACTGGGATATTCGCAATATCTGACTTTGCCTGTAGTCCAGATAGCCGATATCACCGGTGTCTGGGGTATTTCTTTTCTGATAATGGCAGTCAATATCGCGCTTTTTACCGTCTTGGAAAGAAGGAAAAGCTTGTCTGTTGCGTATTATCTGCTGCCCGCTGTTTTATTGCTCGCGACGCTTGGTTACGGATTTTATCAGCTCAACCGGCCGCCGGCTGCTGATCATCAGCCGCGGATCAAGATCTCCGTTATCCAGGGTAATATTCCCCAGGAATTAAAATGGCAAAGCAACGCGCAAGGGCTTATTTTAGACCGTTATCTTGGGCTGTCCAGGGATGCCGGCCAGGATAAACCTGATCTTCTTGTCTGGCCGGAAGCATCCAGCCCGGGGTTCTTAGGTGAAGATGACTGGGTCTTTGACGATATTTTTAGCACGGTGAAGCATCTGCGTACCAATCTGCTCGTGGGGACTGTGGCCGCTCAAGGGGGCAAATATTTTAACAGCGCGGCCCTGATAAACCCTGACGGAGAGGTGATCGGGCGTTATGACAAGATACATCTGGTGCCTTTCGGGGAATACATTCCTTTAAAAGAAGTATTCGGATTTTTAGATACGGTAGTGCCTATCGGTGAGGCCTCAAAAGGAAGAGATTTTGTTTTATTTGACGTCAATTCCCTGAAATTCGGGGTGCTTATCTGTTTTGAGGATGTTTTTCCGGAACTGGCGCGCGCTTTTGTCAAAAAAGGCGCGCACTTTCTGGTCAATATCACTAATGACGCCTGGTATGGCAAGACCTCCAGCCATTATCAGCACCTTTCAGCTTCTGTGCTGCGGGCGGTTGAGAACCGCGTTTTTTTACTGCGCAGCGCCAATACCGGGATATCCTGTTTTATTGACCCAAAGGGCAGGATCCTTGCCCGGGTAGAGGATAGCGGCGAGGATAGATTTATTTCCGGGTATAAAACGCTGGCCATAGGCCCGGGGATAAAAAGGGGCCTTACCGTCTATACGCGTTATGGCGAGGTTTTCCTTTTGCTGGCTTGTTTCCTGGCATTGTATGGTATAATACGCCGTGAAAGGCATCCACATGGATAGGGCAAAAGAGATAAGAAAAGTGCTGGTAGTGGTGCTTATGCTGAATTGGCTGGTCGCCGCCGCTAAGCTGCTTGTGGGCTATTTTACAAAAAGCAACAGCATGGTCGCGGACGGGTTCCACTCATTTGCCGACGGCAGCTCTAATATTATCGGCCTGGCGGGGATATGGTTCGCTTCGCAGCCGGTAGATGAAAAGCATCCTTACGGGCACAAGAAATACGAGACCTTTACGGCGGTGGGAATAGCGATCTTATTATTATTGCTTAGCTTTAATGTGTTCCGTGACAGTATAGACAGGCTGCGCCACCCCCTGACTCCCAGTGTTGACCTGTTAAGTTTTATCGTGATGGGGATCACTATTGCCGTGAACTTCGTGGTCGTATCTTATGAATACGCCAAAGGCAAAAAAATGCACAGCGATATACTGATCTCTGACTCCATGCATACCCGGGGGGATATACTTACTTCGTTTTCGGTCGTCTTTGCCCTGATAGCCGTGAAACTGGGTTATCCGGTCCTGGATACCGTCGTTTCTGGGGTTATAGCTTTATTGATCATACACTCCGCCTATGAAATATTGCGCGACGCCTCCCAGGTCTTATGCGACACATCAGTCATCGACAAGAATAAAATAGAGGTCCTTGTCAATACTGTCAAGGGTGTAAGCCATTGTCATAAGATCAGGACGCGCGGCAGGTGCGACGACGTGCATGTAGACCTGCATGTAGTGGTAGACCCCGCTATGCCTATTCAAGAGGCGCATGAATTAAGCGAGCAAATAGAGTCGGTAATAAAACGGGAATTCAGCGGCGTAACGGACATCGTGGTGCATATTGAGCCCGTGAAATGCCGGGAATAAACATTTTTACGCGGAGGTGAGCGAGATGGAATTAAAGATAGTCAGGATCAAAAAACCGGATGACGTCAATATTATCTTCGGCCAGAGCCATTTTATTAAAACGGTAGAGGACCTTTATGAGACCCTGGTAGGCAGCGTCCCGGGCATCAAATTCGGATTTGCTTTTTGTGAATCTTCAGGCGCCTGTAAGGTGCGTTCGGAGGGTAACTCCCAGGAGTTAAAAGAACTGGCGCAGTCCAATGCCCTGGAAATAGGGGCGGGCCATACTTTTCTGGTGTGCATGAAAGAGGCCTATCCTATAAATGTGCTCAACGCGATAAAGGACATCCCCGAGGTTTGTTCGATATTTTGCGCCACGGCTAACCAGGTTGACATAGTCCTTGCTGAAACAGACTCAGGCCGCGGAGTATTGGGGGTGATTGACGGCTTAAAGCCTAAAGGTATTGAGAACAAAGAAGATATATCATGGCGTAAGGACTTATTGCGCAAGATAGGGTATAAGCTCTAGGCAGGGCCGCCCGGGGAATTTTTGCTTGAATTTGGCCGTCTTTTTGTTATAATTGACCGATGGACTTAAAAAGCATATCTAAATCTATAAAGTATCTCTGCGCGCGCGCGGGGATCGGATTGTGCGCCGTTATTGTCAAGGTGATGCCTCGTAACCTGCGTTTTCTTTACGGGTTCGCCCGGAATTTCTCGGTGATAGGCTATCACGTGGCAGTCAAGCAGAGAAGGATCGCCCTGGAAAGTTTAAACAGCGCCTTCGGTTCTTCTAAAACCCCCCAGGAAATAGATAAAATAGCCCGTGATTGTTTTACCTATATGGCCAAGGGCGGTATCGAGATGCTTTCTCTGATGGACAGGCCTGACCTGATCAAGGAAAGGGTTAAGCTTGAAAACAGGGATCGTCTTTTATCCGCGGCGCGTAAAGGAAGAGGCACAATATTGGTCAGCGCGCATTTTGGTAATTTTCCCTTGATGCTGGCCAGGCTTAGTATGGAGGGTTTCCATACCGGCGGGATCATGCGTCCGATGCGCGATGAAAAGATCGAGGAACTGTTTTTAGAAACGAGAAAAAAATTCAAGATCAGGACGATATACAGCGTACCGCGCAAGGACTGCGTGGAGGAGTCGATCGCGGCCCTCAGGAATAACGAGCTTCTATTTATACCGCTTGACCAGAATTTCGGGACCGGCGGGATATTCGTGGACTTTTTCGGCAGGAAGGCGGCTACCGCCACAGGCCCGGTAATATTGGCGATGCGCGCTAAAGCCGCTATTTTGCCCTGTTTTATAGTGCGCCAGAGCGACGATACTCATAAGATAATCTTTGAACCGGAGTTTGAACTGGTGGAAGGCAAAGATCACGAGGATACCGTTCAGAAGAATATCCAGCGGCTTACCGCCATCATCGAATCGTATATCAGGAAATATCCCGCGGAATGGAGCTGGATCCACCGCCGCTGGAAGACTCAACCACAATCTAAAACTTAATAAAAAGATCAGGAGATCAATATCATGGAGCTTATTTTAAAGAGGGAAGTCGTATCTGATAAAATAACCTGCCGGGTCATCGGCGTTGCCGTATTTGTCGTCTTAATGGCCCTGGGAGCTTTTGTGCGTATTCCTCTGCCGTTTTCACCGGTACCGTTGACGCTCCAGACATTCTTTGTCCTGCTTTCGGGAGCAGTGCTGGGAGGCAGGCTTGGCCTATCCAGCCAGGCTATTTATATGATGCTGGGTATCGCGGGGATGCCGATATTCGCTAACGCCTCCAGCGGTTTTGGTTATTTATTAGGCCCGACGGGCGGATATATTATGGGTTTTTTCGCGGCAACTATGTTCCTGGGGATGACCATGAGGCATGGGGCAGGTTCATTACTGCGTATTTTTGCCCTTATGTGCGTTGCCGACGCCATCCTGCTTTTTTGCGGGATCATCTGGCTCAAGGTATTATTTGGTTATGATCTTTCAAAGTTATTCTTGATCGGATTTGTTCCTTTTATCCCCGGGGATGCGCTTAAGGCCGCGGCTGCTTCAGTCATCGCCTTTAAAATGCAGCCCCGTATGCGGCAGGTCCTTTAAGCCTTTTTAGCGGGGAAAAGATATGACTACGCATTTTCGAAGGTACATGATCACCGGCCTGCTGGTGATCCTCCCTTTTTTCCTTACCGGGTATATCCTTTGGGTGCTTTTCCGTTTTGCCGACGGCATACTGGGTAAGATCATCAACAGCTATCTTATCAAGTACGTAGGTTTCTATATCCCGGGGCTGGGTATCATACTTTCGGTATTGATCATCCTGTTTGTCGGTTATGGCGCCGTGCGTTTTACCGGCAGGGGATATCATATATTCCTGGAGAAATGGTTTACAAGATTTCCTTTGACGCGGTATATCTATCCTTCCATCAAGCAGATCATCGAGTTCTTCTTTTCCGATAAGAACCTTAATTTTAAGACGGTAGTGTTGATCGAGTACCCGCGCAAGGGTATATGGTCGATGGGGTTCATGACCAACGAGGGGTTCCGGGAGGCGAGCAATAAAGCGGGAGTCGAGCTTTTGAATATATTCATACCTAACACTCCGACGCCTTTAAGCGGCTTTTTCATGCTTGTTCCCCGCGCGGATGTCATCTTTATGGACATTAATATCGAGGATGCTATCAAGGTCATCGTATCGGGAGGGCTTGTCAATCCTCCTGTCCGGCAAAAATCGGCTTGACAGGCCGGCCTTTTAATGGTATAGTTTACAAAATTAACTAAATCCTTTAAAATCGGCCCGGTGAGGCCGACAAGGAATTAAAATGAAACACACGCATTCAACCACACAAAAAACGACCCAGTCACGAAAAAGGTGATTGGGTCTTTCTTTTAAGGGGGGTTCTGGAATTGAAAGAAAAGGCGAAAATACTGGATAAAGATACTTTGAACCGCACCCTGACGCGTATTGCCCATGAGATATTAGAGAGGAATAAAGGGATAGAGAACCTGTGCCTGGTCGGGATAAGGAACCGCGGGGTCTACCTGGCTCAGCGCCTGGCCGCTTCTATCAAGAAGATCGAGGGCCAGGAGGCGCCTGTCGGCACGCTGGACATAACTCTTTACCGCGATGACCTTACGTTGATAGCTTCGCATCCGGTAGTCCATAAGACCGAGATAGATTTTGATATTAAGGATAAGAATGTGGTGCTGGTGGACGATGTTTTATATACGGGAAGGACGGTCCGGGCCGCGTTAGACGCGCTGATAGACCTGGGCCGGCCAAGGTCTATACAGTTGGCGGTGATGGTCGACCGCGGCCACCGCGAGCTGCCGATACGCGCCGATTACGCCGGGAAGAACATACCTACCGCGAGTAATGAGACCGTTGAAGTGCGCCTGGCTGAAGTCGACGGTAAGGATGAGGTAGTCATCGTAGAAAAGGATTAAGATGGAGTGGACCAGGAAAGACCTGTTGGGCCTCGAAGACCTAAGCAAGGAAGAGCTGGAATTTATCCTTGATACGGTGGAATCATTTAAAGAGGTCTCAACCAGGGATATCAAGAAAGTCCCGGCCCTGCGCGGGAAAACGGTCGTAAATTTGTTTTATGAGCCTTCTACCCGCACCAGGGTTTCTTTTGAAGTAGCGGCAAAGAGGCTCTCCGCGGACGTCATCAATATCGCGGCTGAGACTTCCAGCGTAAAAAAAGGCGAGACCCTGATAGATACGGGGCGTAACATCGAGGCGTTAAAGGCGGATATTATCGTGATGCGCCATAACGCCTCCGGAGCGGCGGTGATGCTCGCCGATCACGTCAATATCAGCGTAGTCAATGCCGGTGACGGATGGCACGAGCATCCGACGCAGGCCCTGCTGGATATGTTCACCCTTAAGGAAAAGCTGGGCAAGATCGCGGGCTTGAGAGTGAGCATAGTCGGCGATATCGCGCATTCACGGGTGGCGCGTTCCAATATCTGGGGTTTGACCAAACTGGGAGCGAAGGTCACTGTTTGCGCTCCGAAAATGCTGATCCCGGTGGGGATAGAAAATATGGGGGTGAAGGCTACCAGTGATATAGATGAAGCCTTGCAGGAAGCTGACGCGGTCAATGTCCTCAGGATGCAGTTTGAGCGCGATGAACAAACGGCATTTCCCTCGCAGTTGGAATATTTCAAGCAATTCGGCATAACGGCGGATAGGCTGGCAAAAGTCCGCAAGAATATTGTTGTCATGCATCCCGGGCCGATAAACAGGGGGATTGAGATGTCCAGTGAAGTAGCCGACGGCCCCAACTCGGTAATATTGGATCAGGTGACTAACGGCATAGCGGTAAGAATGGCGGCTCTTTTTCTGGTAGCGCAGGGGCGGGAGAAAAAAAATGAAATTGCTGATTAAGGGCGGCCGGGTGATCGACCCGGGTAACGATCTGGATGATATCCTGGATATCCTGGTGGATGGCGGGAAGATCGCCAAGGTTGCCAGGAATATCGCTTTAGATTCCGCCGAAGCCATAAATGCCGAAGGTAAGGTTGTTATCCCCGGCCTGGTTGATATGCATGTCCACCTTAGGGAACCGGGCAGGGAAGATAAGGAAACTGTTTTTAGCGGGACAAAGGCTGCGCTCAAAGGCGGGGTCACCAGCGTTCTGGCTATGCCAAATACCTCGCCCGCGATGGACTGCGCCGAGACCTTGAAGTTATTAAAGGATATTATCAAGAAAACCGCCCAGGCAAATGTGTTTATAGCGGCGGCGATA
The DNA here is from genome assembly GCA_028707105.1 of Candidatus Omnitrophota bacterium. The sequence continues at coordinate 25,324 of JAQTUY010000002.1, forward strand.
ACGCGGGGCCGGGCAGGCGAGCAATTGAACGATATCGCTTCTTTGAAAGAAGCCGGGGCGGTCGCTATTTCAGATGACGGTTCCTCTGTCGATAAAGAGGAAGTCCTGCTGGAAGCCTTTAAGAGATCCGGGGGCCTGGATATACTTGTGGTCTGTCACTGCGAAGATAAGTCATTATCGGGTAATGGGGTGATGAACCTTGGTTTTGTTTCAACCCGCATGGGGCTGCGCGGTATATCCAGGGAGTCGGAGTACAGGAGAGTGGAGAGGGATATTGAGCTTGCCGGCAAGGCCGGCGCGCGCGTACATATCGCGCACGTAAGCTGCAAAGAAACCGTTGAAATTATCGCCCATGCCAGAAAGAAGGGCGTTAAGGTTACGGCTGAGACCGCGCCGCATTATTTTAGTTTAAGCGAAGAAGCCCTGGCCCGGTATAATACCAATATGAAGATCAATCCTCCGTTGAGAAGCAGAGAAGATGTTGCCGCGATACGGCACGGGCTTAAAGCCGGGATGATAGATGCGATAGCTTCAGATCATGCTCCGCATACCGAGAGCGAAAAGGATATTGAATTTGACCGGGCTGAATTCGGGGCTATCGGGTTGGAAACGGAGCTGGCCGTGGGTATTACCGAATTGGTTGAGAGCGGCCTGTTAAACCTGCCGGAACTGGTCCGGAAAATGTCTTTAAACCCGGCAAAAATATTAGGAATAGACAGGGGGACGTTAAGCGCCGGGAGCGCGGCCGACATAGCTATAATTGATCCCGGCAAGAAATGGACAGTCAAGAAGGAGGACTTTATCTCTAAGTCCAAAAATTCCCCCTTTATAGGGATGGATCTTGAGGGCGTAGTTGAATATACGATCTTATCGGGAAATGTGGCGTATAAAAGATGAAATTTATAGCTGATTTTCACATCCATTCTAAATATTCAAGAGCGACCAGCAGGGATATGGATATCCATCATATCGCCGAGTGGGCTAAATTAAAGGGTATTACTCTGATGGGGACCGGGGATTTTACCCATCATTTATGGCTGGAAGAGTTAAAAGCGAATCTTGAAGACCTGGGTAACGGATTGTTTAAATACCGGGATATATACTTTACCCTGACTTCCGAGATCAGCAGTATATATTCCAAGAACGGCAGGACCTACCGCATACACAATGTGATCATCAGCCCGTCATTTAAGACCACGGATAAGATAAACGAAGCTCTCGGCAAGCGGGGAAACCTGGCTTCGGACGGCCGGCCGATATTGGGGGTAGATGCCGAGGAGCTGGCAAAAATAGTCTTTGATATCGACGAGAATTGCATATTCGTCCCCGGGCATATCTGGACCCCCTGGTTCTCTTTATTCGGTTCGATGTCGGGATTTGATAAGATAAGCGATTGTTTCGGGGAACAGACTTCCAAGATATTCGCTCTTGAAACGGGCTTATCCAGCGACCCGGCAATGAACTGGAGATTATCGGCGCTGGATAGATTCTCCCTTATTTCAAATTCCGACAGCCACTCGCCTTCCAAGATAGGACGCGAGGCCAACGTTTTTGATTGCGAGCTGGATTTTAAGTCCATAAGGGAGACGCTCAAGACTAAAGACAGGAAGAAGTTCTTATACACCATTGAATTTTTCCCCGAAGAAGGGAAATATCATTTTGACGGCCACCGTTTATGCGCAATGAGGCTTTCGCCGAAAGAGACCAGGGAGCATCGGGGTAAATGCCCGAAATGCGGCAAAGCCGTTACAGTAGGAGTAATGAATCGCATTGAACAGCTGGCTGACCGCCCTGAAGGGTTTAAACCGGCAGATGCTATACCGTATAAGAATATGATACCATTGGAGGAGATCATTGCCGAGACTAAGGGCGTGAAAAGCGGCTCTGTAGCGGTTGAAAGGGAATATTACAGCCTGGTATCAAAATACGGCACGGAATTTAACATCCTCTTCGGCCTTTCCGAGGAAGAGCTGTTGAAAGGATTACCCGCCCGGGTAGCTGACGGAATATTAAGGGTACGCAAGGGCAAGGTAAATATAAAAGCGGGGTTTGACGGTGAATACGGTATCATATCTATATTCGGCGATGAAGAAAACGGCCCTGAAGGCGAGAAGCAGTTGAGCTTGTTTTAAGAAAGGAAAGATGAAAAGCGTTATTATATATTATTCATACAGCGGCAATACCCGTAAGGTCGCCGAAATGCTTGGCGAATACCTCCGCCCGAACGGCGAGGTCGATATAATAGGTTTGGAATGCCTTGATGAGTCAAATACGTTCGTCGGGCAGTGCATGAGGGCTTTTAAATATACTAAAGGCTCTATCGCCCCGGTTAAATTTGACTTATCCGGTTATGATCTGTTGTTATTCGGGACTCCGGTCTGGGCATTTGGTCCGGCTCCGGTCATGAACACTTACCTTGATAAGTGTAGCGGGGTTAAAGGTAAAGATGCGATATTATTCGCCACTTACGGCAGCGGCGCGGGAAAAGGCAGGTGCGTCGATCATATGCAGCGCGTTCTAGCCGAAAAAGGCGCGGGGGGCTTTCGAAGGTTCTTTGTTCAGCAGGACCAGGTCGGCAATAAAGAATTGATCTTGTCATTTATAGGCAAAAAGTAGAAAGGACGCTTAAAAATTGCCGCCAATTAATTTCGAGTATTATAACGTCAGTTTTAAAAGATACGGCACCGGTTCCTGGCTTTTTGTCCAGGGCGATGTATGCAATAAAGGCGAAAAGGACTATAACACCGCGGTATTCAGGATAAGCATGTTTGATAAGAAACTGCTGATGTGGACAGGCGTTTTTAAAATAATGGGTTTTAAGAAGAGACAGACCCGCCATTTTGAAGTGCCGCTGGATGGTTTTGATTATAAGAAGCTGCCCACCATGTCAAAATACGAAGTTTATTTCGAAACCGGATATTAATTTATAGATACGCGCCTGTAGCGTAATGGATAGCGCACTAGCCTCCGGAGCTAGGTGTACAGGTTCGAATCCTGTCAGGCGCACTAATTGACAACTAGAGATAGGTTCTCCCTGTGCTTGGCAGTAAAGCTTTTGCACAGGGATTAATTCGCACAATAACTTACGTCGTGCGTTGCACTCCGTAAGTTATGTGCTCATTAAGAATCCTGTCAGGCGCACTAATTGACAACTAGAGATAGGTTCTCCCTGTGCTTGGCAGT
>JAQTUY010000002.1:28606-30178 GCA_028707105.1 Candidatus Omnitrophota bacterium
CAGGCGCACTAATTGACAACTAGAGATAGGTTCTCCCTGTGCTTGGCAGTAAAGCTTTTGCACAGGGATTAATTCGCACAATAACTTACGTCGTGCGTTGCACTCCGTAAGTTATGTGCTCATTAAGAATCCTGTCAGGCGCATAAGTTTAACAAGTTGAGGCAAGGGAGCGGCAGGTCAATTCGCACAATTTTAAGGAGAAAGAAATGACAAAGAGCAGAAAAAGTATCGTCGGAATAGTAGGTTGGCATCATTCTACTAGAGTAGTGGAACAGAATGCCCTAAAAATAGGCAAAAAACTAGCTGATGTGGCGGATATACTCGTTTGTGGAGGCTTAAGTGGAACAATGGAGGCGGTTTGCCAAGGATTTAAATCTGGGGGCGGCCTGACCATGGGTATTTTGCCGGGCTATGATAAAGGGGATGCTAATCCTTATGTTGATATTCCGATCCCGACAGGCTTAGGGCTAGCCCGGAATGTCCTGGTTGTCAAGACCGCGGATGTCGTAGTGGCGTTTCCCGGTGAAGCAGGGACGCTTTCGGAAATAGCTTATTGCCTGCAATTCGGTATACCCGTGGTCAGTTTCCATTCCTGGAATATACCTGGGGTGATCAAGGTACAGACAATAAACGAGGTAGTTGATAAAGTAGCGGAATTATTAAGGAAGAGGGGTTTATGAAAGCAATATTACTTCTTAACGATGGCGCCGCTTTCGAAGGGGAGAGTTTTGGATCGGCCGGCGAAACCATAGGGGAATTGGTCCTGAATACTGCGGTGGTTGGCTATCAGGAGATGCTCACAAATCCGGCGAACGCGGGAAAGATAATCGTCTTTACTTATCCATTAATCGGGAATTATGGAGTCGCGCCGAAATTCAACGAATCTAGCCGGGTGTGGGTTTCGGGCCTGGTATTCAAAGAAAAGTCCCGGGTTTATTCCAATTGGCAGGCAAAGGGCGGATTAGAGGAATTTACTAAGGAGCATGGCCTTACGGGTATCAGCGGGATCGATACGCGTACCCTGGCTGTGCACATCAGGGATAAAGGCCCTTTTTGGGGTATAGTTTCTACTCAGCAGGCATCCCGCCAGGAATTACTAAATAAAATAGAGGCGTTCCGTAAGAAAACGCCTGTCAGCTTTCTGCCTAAGATCTCGGTGGCGAAATGCGCGAATTTGAAGGCAGCCGCTAAAAAATGCGCGAAATTAGCGGTGTTGGATCTGGGGATGACTAATAGTGTCATAAAACAGCTTCAGACTATGGGTTTCTCTCTGGTTTTATTGCCTTATAACACTTCCGCCCAGGATATACTCCGCCTTAAAGCGGACGGATTGATAATTTCAGACGGCCCCGAGGAAGACCCGGGCCTTGATGAAGTAATCTCTCAGGTTAAACCTTTGATCGGTAAGTTACCGATACTGGGTATTGCTGCCGGTTATCAGGTCCTGGCCAGGGCGCTGGGCTGCCGGATAGTCAAGATGAAGCTCGGGCATCGGGGAGTAAATTATCCGGTGTATAGCCCGCCTCATTATAAAGGCGAGATCACGGTGCAAAACCATTCCTGGGTGGTGGA
>JAQTUY010000088.1 GCA_028707105.1 Candidatus Omnitrophota bacterium
TTGATAAAATATTAAAAACGGGGTCAGACCTAATTTTTCTGTCTTACGCCTAATCGTAAAAAATTAGGTCTGACCCCGTTTTAAAATTGCGCCTGTAGCTCATTAGGATAGAGCAACAGTTTCCTAAACTGTGTGTGGCAGGTTCGAATCCTGCCAGGCGCACATGTCTTTATATGTACGATCTACATACCCATTCATTATTAAGCGATGGAGTGCTGGTGCCTTCCGAAATGGCGGTGCGTTACGCGGCGCTCGGCTATAAAACTATCGCTATCACTGATCACGTTGATTACAGCAATATTGAGCAGGTAGCCGCTTCAATAGTCAGGTTCACCAGCCATTGGCCCAAAAAGTCCGCGATCCGCGTTTTGCCCGGGGTGGAATTGACCCATTTGCCGCTTGAGCAATTCAAGCCTTTGGTCAGGCTTGCGCGTTCAAAGGGCGTTAAGATCGTTGTCGGGCATGGGGAGACCCTGGCAGAGCCGGTCATCAAGGGGACTAACCGCGCCGCCGTTAGCGCGGGAATAGATATCTTGGCGCATCCGGGCCTGATCACGGATGAGGATGCCCGGCTGGCCAAGGCTAACGGTGTGTTCCTGGAGATAACCAGCCGCAGGGGGCATTGCCTTACCAACAGGCATGTTGCCGAAATGGCTCTTAAGACCGGCGCCAGGATGATCCTGGATACGGATGGCCACTCTCCCGAAGATATGCTCAGTATTGATGATCTGGCTAAAATAGGCATTAAAGCCGGGCTTAAAAGGGGAGAAATAGAGGTTATTTACCGCGATGTCGGTAAGTTCCTGAAAAGGTTCAAATAAGTGGCATATCCTTCGCTGGTATGCTTTATGTAACTACTTGAAAATTATAAAGGTGCGGGATTAATCCGCAGACGCTTCGCTATAACTTACGTCGTTTCGCTCCGTAAGTTATCTGTTCATTAAATTTTTCTTGACAAGTTAGCCGAATTATGATAATTTCATCACAACTGGATATACCATCAGAGATGACTTCAGTTCATGGCAAAAAAGGAGGTGAAGACAAAAAAGGCCGGAAGTTATCAAATATCTGATGATATACATATATAGAAATATCCTAGGCATACAAAAAAACCTAGTTTCGATAAGTAGTTTTCCTTAAAGGAGGTAATACCAATGAGTAAACGTTTAATATTTATTCTGGCCTTGGTGTTTGTTGCCAGCATGGTTGCCGGCGCCTACGCTGAAGTTCAGAATGTTAAAGTTAGCGGCGATATCTTGATGCGCGCTATCAGCAGGAAGAATTTCACCCTGAGCAAGGACACGAAGTATGATACCGCGGGCTTCACCACCACCACCCGCGTCAGAGTGGATGCAGACCTTACTGATAACGTATCAACAACCGTAAGGTTATTGAATGAAAGAAGCTGGGGATTAGAGAACAACTGGAATGCGGCTGGCGTTGCGGACACCGATAAAAATACAGCGATCGATGTCGATTTAGCATATGTTACCCTGAAAGAGTTCTTATATTCTCCTTTGACCTTGACCATCGGTCGTCAGGAATTAAAGTTCGGGAACGGATTGATAATTGGCGATCCGGACACCGTTCTTTATGCTGATGAAACGTACATACCTATGGATCTTAGCTCCAGGAAAGCCTTTGATGCTATCCGGGCGACCTTGAATTACGATCCGTTGATCATCGATTTAGTATACGCAAAGATCGATGAAACAGATGGTGCTTGGTGGCAGCAGGCTGGTTTGACCGAAAATAACGATACAAACCTCTGGGGTGTGAACGCGTTGTATAATTTAGGCATGAACAACGCCACCGCGGAAGTATATTATTGGAAACGCGTGAACAAGGACAAGGATGCTACAACCGTTCTTAGCCCTGAAATGCTTTCCAAGAACGATACCTGCAATACCTTTGGTTTCTTGGTCCAGGGTGAAGTTCTTCCTAAGACCTTGAAGGCCTCGGTTGAGTATGCGCGTCAGTACGGCACTGAAACAACCTATTTAGGCAACAATATAGGTTATAACGCGAAACGCCGCGCTTGGGCGACCCAGGCGATGTTGACCTATCTTTACCAGGATCAGCCCGCGTTAGGGGCTATCTATACTTATCTCTCCGGAGATAATGATGTATTTGCTGGTAAGGCCAAAGGTTGGGATCCGATGTTCACCGGCCAGATCGGAAACAACGTAGTATCCGCTATCCTTCCCGCGAGCGATGTTCAGATAATCAACCTCTGGGGAGGTATGAAGCCTTCGGAAGATGTAACCATCTCCTTAGTCTATGGATACTATAGGCTGGTAAAAGAGATGCAGGATTTGGCGAATGGTACATTGTTACCTGATTATATACGTTTATTAGGTACAACTCCTTATGCCGCGAGTCTTGGAAATTCTTATTCCATGACCGGTAAGAAGAGCCTGGGTAACGCGATCGATCTGACCGCGACCTACGATTATACCGAAGACGTGCAGTTTGGTCTGACCTTTGGTATGATGTTCCTGGGCGATGCTTTCCGCAAAGACACCGGAGCAGTATCCGGCTTGTTCGGTGTGGCAGCGAATAAAGAGAATCCTCGCCAGTTGATCGGTTCGATGAAGGTGACATTCTAAGTATGTTAATGTAACAAAAACCCCTGGGGGAATTATTCCCCCGGGGGTTTTTTATTAACCCCAAATTTAGTTTTTTCAACCTCAGGTTATTACACACCAAATTATGTTATACCTCGCCTTTATCTACCATATGCACCAGCCTTATTATAAGGACCTTCTAACGGGCATGAGCCCTTTTCCCTGGGTGCGCCTTCATGGCATTAAAGATTACCTGGATATGGTTGAAATACTGCGTAGGTTTCCGGCAGTGCATCAGACCTTTAACCTTGTGCCTTCCCTTATAGAACAACTTGAGGATTATACGGCCGGAACGGTCAAAGACAGGTTTGTCGAGCTCACCCTTAAACCGGCGATCGAGCTTACCGCGGATGATCAGAAGTTTTTGCTTGAGCGTTTTTTTTCCATATTCCCCGATTATTGTATTGCCGTATCCCCGCGTTATTATGAACTATATTTAAAGAATAAGATCAAGGCCCCGTTCAGTACGCAGGATTACTTGGACCTGCAGGTATGGTTTAACCTGGCCTGGTTTGATCCGTCTTTTAAGCAGAGTATGCCGGTCCTGCGCGACCTGGTCCGCAAAGCCCGTTTTTTTACCGAAGAAGATAAGCGTTTATGCCTGGATGCGCAACTCGAGGTTTTAAACAGGGTGATACCGGCGTATAAGGAGTTCATGGGCAAGGGGCAGGTTGAGGTCATATTGAGCCCGTTTTATCATCCCATTCTCCCGCTTTTGTATAACAGTAACATCGGCAAAGAAGCAAACCTGCGGGCTGTCTTGCCTAAAGCAGTGTTTAACTATCCGCAGGACGCCAAGTCTCAAGTCGACAGCGCGATATCTTTCTACAAGGAGCGGTTCGGCGCCCTGCCGCAAGGGATGTGGCCTTCGGAGGAATCAGTCTGTGAACATATACTCCCGATCCTCATTGACTCCGGAATTAAATGGATCATTACCGACGAAGCCATACTTTTTAAATCGTTAAGGAAGAATAAAAGGGATACCCGGCTTATCTACAAGCCGCACCTGCTTAAAAGGAAGGATGGGCAGCTCAGTATCATTTTTCGCGACCGTAACCTTTCCGACCTTATCGGTTTTGAATATCACCGTTATCCCAAAGCGGAAGATGCCGTAAATGATTTTATGAAGCACCTGGAGAATATCGACAAGGCTTTTAAAGGGAAGGACCCGTTCGTGGCGGTAGCCCTGGACGGGGAGAATGCCTGGGAGTATTACCGTAATGACGGCCACGATTTCCTGGAGCTTCTTTACGCGCGGCTTTCGGAAAGTAACTTCTTAAAATGCGTGACGGTAAATGAGTATTTGAATGAACGGCCCGCTAAAAATAATATAAAACACCTGGCAGCCGGCTCATGGATTAACGGCGATTTTTCCAAGTGGATCGGTTCGCCTTACAAGAACCTGGCCTGGGAGTATCTGATCAAGGCGCGCCGGGAATTTGAAAGCGTCAGCTCCGACTTTAAGGATTACGAACTGGCGCGCAAGCAAATGGCGATCCTTGAGGGCAGCGATTGGTTCTGGTGGTACGGGGATGACCCCGGATATTTTGATGAACTTTTTCGCATGCATTTATCCAATTTTTATAGTATAATAGGTAAAGATGTACCCGGGTATTTAAATAAGCCTCTTGAGCCGTAATAATGGTGTGTAGCTTCAAGGTTTAAGATATTGACACAAATAGGGTTTTGTGTTATAAGAAATAATGAAGAAAAAAGAAATATACGAACATTTAGCGGATATTTACCTGAGTTCTCCTAAGAAAAAGAAGGCGAAATCCGCGTATTCGATAAAGATCGATAAGAACACGCTCTTTGTCAGTTTAGCGACTATAGCTGTTTTTATTATTTTTATATCCGTGATCAGGACGCCCAGAGGCGTATCCAGCCTGGCCCTGGTGGTCCAGCCGCAAGCGGTTAAGATAAATTACGACCTTGGCGTTGTCAAGAGGGAAGTTTATTCCCTGGACCTGACGAACATGGACCTTTCCCGGTTCCGGGCGGTGAGCTTCGCCGTAAGAAAAAGCAATCCGGGCGATAATGTCCATTTGAAACTGGAGATGAACAGTTCTTTCCGGGAGGTCTCTGAGGTCTATATTTCCGGCCTTAAGGACAAATGGCAGGAGTTCCATATTTTTTTCAGGGATTTCAAGGGTATCTCCGATTGGTCGCGGCTGACCCGTATTTCTTTTGTGGTGGAGGAGTGGAACACCAGGGATAAGAAGGGCGTAATTTACATAGACGATATCAAGTTTTTAAGGTGAGACATTGTTAACCAGGCATCCGGCGCTTATGGGTTTTGCGCCGGCGGCCCCGTGTGGGGCAGGAGGTTAAAATATGCGCCGGATCTCGATCGCGAATCAAAAAGGTGGTTGCGGTAAAACTACAACCGCGATAAACTTAGCGGCATCGTTATCTGCCAACAAGCGCAAGGTATTATTAATAGACCTCGATCCCCAGGCGCACGCCACTCTGGGCTTAAACATAAACCCCACGCTTAATATTTATAACGTCTTGTCCAGAAGCACATCCCAGAAGGCCGAGCTTCAGGATATTATAGTCAACATATCGCCTGACTTTGACCTTGCTCCGTCGGGGATCATCTTAAGCATCCTTGAGCAGGAATTAGCCGGCGAGATCGGCAGGGAATCGATCCTTTTCGACGTTTTGAATAATTTCAAAAGCGATTATGATTATATACTGATAGATTGTCCTCCGAATCTGGGGATTCTGACTATTAACGCGATCAGGTCAAGTTCTGAGGTCCTTGTGCCGACCGAAGCCAGCAAGTTTTCCCTGGATGGCCTGGGCCAGCTAATAGATATTGTCAGCCTGGTTAAGGAACGCCTTAATCACAAGGTAGCCCAGCGTGTTTTAGTGACTAATTTTGATTCCCGCCTGCGGTATTCCTTTGGCATGCTTGATAAAATAAAGCAGATATTTTCCGAAGACCTGTTCCAGACCATAATCCACGTGAACGTCAAGCTTAAGGAAGCCCAGAGCGAAGGGGAGCATATTTTACTTTACGATAAATACTCCCGGGGAGCCAAGGATTATTTCAGCCTGGCCAGGGAGATCATTACCCAGGAGGATTGGCCGGATGGAAAGAGACCGGTAGATCTCTCTAAAGAGATGCATAAAGAAGTAAAGAAACAGCTTCCCAGGATGAGGGAGGTTGTTTTTGCCCTTCCCACCATCGATGCCAAAGAGGTGCATGTGGCCGGTGATTTTAACGGCTGGCAGGTCGATGATTCAAGCCGTATGGAGTTTAAGGATGATGCGGGCGGATGGGTAAAGAAACTTCCTTTGCAATCCGGGCGTTACCGTTACCGCTTTGTAGTGGACGGTAAGTGGATCGAGGATCCCAATAATCCTGATAAAGAAAAGAATCCTTTTGATGCCATGGATTCTTTGTTGAAAATAGATTAGCCAGGAGGGGGGTTGAGATGGCTGTTAAAAAGCTAAAAAAGAAGCCGGTCAAAAGGCCGCTGCCTAAAAAAAAGTCAATCTCCAGGAAAAAGTCGTCTCTGAAGAAGGTTCCGGCAAAAAAAGCCAAGAAATCCGTAAGGGCTCCTGAGAAAAAGGCCGTTTTAGCAACGAAGAAAAAGGCCGAAAAAGGCGTAGTTGTCGGAATTATTACGCATTATTTCCCCAAGGTCAGGGCCGCGGTAATAAAGTTAAAAGCTCCTTTATCCGTGGGTGATACTATCAGGGTCAAGGGGCACACCACAGACTTTACCGAAAGCATAAATTCTATCCAAATAGACCGTGTTCCTATCAATGCCGCAAAAAAAGGCCAGGAGATAGGGCTTTTAGTGAATTCCCGCGTCCGGCAGCACGACCTGGTTTATAAGGTCTAATCCAAAGGGTAAGACTTATGACACTGGCGATAGCCATTATTGCCAAAGACGGGATTGCCGTTGCTTCTGACAGCCGGGTCACCTCCGGAGACCCCCGCGGCCCGACTACGGTAAATGATACGGTCAAGAAGGTTTTTGGATTAGGCGATTTTTGCGGCTTGACCCTGGCAGGGGATGGGGGGTTGGGAGCCAGCCTGATCGATGTTATTTATTATGAACTGCATAAAAGGCCGGAATATACCCGGT
>JAQTUY010000003.1 GCA_028707105.1 Candidatus Omnitrophota bacterium
GCTGGTGCAGTGTTTTTCCGCTCCAGGGGCTCCCCTTACCGATTTTGAAATACTTGTTATCGGCGTTGAGCGTGATGGTATCAGGAGTGAAGGTCTGGAATTTTACCGCGTCTGCCCCGGTTTTCTTGATGGCTTGTATGGATCTTACGGCAGTCTTAAAACTGTGGGCGTGGTTCGCGGACAGCTCAGCGACTATGAATACCGGGTTGTCCGCGCCAATCCGGCGCTGTCCGATTTTAAAATTATTCTTCATCTTGTCCTTCAATTTTATTCTGCGTAGAGGCATGCGAAGAATACATCGCTTTCATCTCTTGCCAGGTTAACCAATTTTTAGTTCCACTACCGGCCATTTCCGCTGTTTTTTGCGCTCCCGCGTTGAAAAGCGCGTCAAGCACGGAAAGACATGGTATAAAGCCTTGCCTTGAACTTGTTTGCGGATATTCCCGAGGGACAAAATCCTGAAAAAAAACTTCTATTGATCCTAAAGGAAATATCTTGTCATTGAGCATGTATTCAAAAGAACCCTTAGCGCAAAAATAATGGGTGGCTTTGCACCAGTTTAGTAATTCCGTTACCCGCTTTGAACGTTTTTCAATAGTCTGATATTCTGAGCTGCAGCGGAATTGCGGCTGTAATCCCAGCATCGCGCATACGATCTTTATAAAGGCGATATTTTGTTCTGCCAATGATCCGTATGAAGAGAATAACCACGACTTGATTTCGGGGGATATATCTTTAAAAAAAGGCGTTCCGGAATAGTTCATTTCCAGCCTCTTCCAAAGCTTCTCTCTCCAGGGGATCAAGTCGTTAGTCTTAGCCTTGTTTAGAGGCGCCCCGAAAGACTCAGCCTTAAGGATAGGCACCGTATACCATCCGGCCTCCCCCTTATTCACAAAGAGCCTGTTCCTTTGATGGTAGCTCTGAACGGAGAACTGGAAATCATCCAAGAAGATAAAAATATCCGCTTTGGATATAAGTTCAAAGTATCCCTGCCAGGGCATGAATGCCGGCTGCATCATCGCTACGTTCATATTTTTAGTTCCATCCGGATCACTTTGCAATTATGGGCTTGCCAGTCAGCTTCAGGAACAGCGTCTTCTGATCCGGTAAACCCGCGTTGTTCATAGAGGCGCCTGGCGGCTTTATTAAAATCTGCCACATGAGCGATCAGCTTCTTCAAGCCTATCCGGCTGTCTGCCAGGCCGATGAGGAGCTCGAGCGCTTTTTTCCCTAGGCCCCTCTTGCGCATTGCGGGTTCGCCGATATAGATCCATAGTTCGCCTTCTTTTTTCTCAAGTGCTATATGCTTAAGCCCGCAATTCCCCGCGTGCGTGCCGTTTTGTATGATCGCGAACACTTTTTGCCCCGGATCTGCCAACGCTTTTTCAAAATAGCGCAGGTGCTCATCCCAGGTCGGCTTTTTGCGGATAAGGAAATCTTTTTGCAGCTCTGAGTCGGATACCCATTCAAAGGTCTTTGCTAGATGCCGCTCGGTAAATGGTACTAAAGATACAGCTACGTTTTTAGAGGTCATAATCAGTGCATTCCGCGCAGGGCTGGAGATTCCAGATGCTTCCTTTTTTGTTCATCTGTAGTATCTTGCTCCGCGTGCTCCCATTCCAGATCTCATAGACCGTATTACTGCCGATATTGCCGATATCCATCTGGTTATTATAGGCATTGTCGCAGATAGCCACGCTTCCGTCGGAATTAATAAAACAATCCGCGCGCTGGATGCGCTTACAGCTGGTCCGCTCGTTATGTTTTCTCAGCGACTTGCCTTCTTTATTGAATTTCAGGTCCGTGTGCTCAAGCATATTCACACTGATCAGATCGCACTTTTCGTAGAAATTCCGCAAGAATGGGTCGATCTCGTCAACAGTATGCTCCTGTTCGATGATCTGCAGCCTAAAAAAAGGCTTTTTGCCCAGCATTTTTTGCTTTTTTTTGATCAGGGAATCCAGATTGGCAAGGATCTTACTCGACGGCGATAAAGGCGCGATTTTCTTGTAATTAACATTAGAGATACTTTGAAGGGAAAAATTCAGGAAGCTCAGCGAGGAACGCAGGAGAAAATCCTGCATATCACCATCGAGCAGGATGCCGTTGGTGCTCAGCCAGATATAGCCCAGGTTTTTCTTGGTATTGACATATTCGACTAATTCTTTAAAGTGGGGATGGACCAGGGATTCACCGAAATGATAAAGCCACAAACCTTCGATCCCGTGCTGATTTAGCTCATCGATGACGCTTTTATATTTTTCCTTATCTATATGCATCAATTTTCTTTTAAGGTTCATCTGGGGACACATCCGGCATTTTGTATTACAGATACTGGTCATCTCAAAGAGCACGCGCTGTGGAAAGTCTTTGCGGCCGGGATAAGGGCTGTCCGCGGATACCCTGCGCACCGGAAATAACGTATATCCCTTCGCGGCTAAGGCATCCAGGCGCGCGATATTTTCCTTATCTTCGCATAATTCCAGATCCATGGTAACGGCCACAGGCTCTATGGTCCGCAATTCGCTGAACTTAGCGAAATATGCCTTCGTTGCGCCCCGGAACCGTGCCATCGGCAGGAATTCCATCAAGCCCTCCCCGTGGTGGCGTATATCGTTACCTGCCTGCCCAGGTCCAATTGGGCCAGCGCGCGGTAAAAAGCGGATAATTTTTTCTCCTTACCGTGTTTTTTCATCAGGTCCTCAAAGGCCGCCCTTTTTTGATGGCAGGCTTTTCCCAGCTTATTATTTCCCACGTAAACATCGCCCATAAGCAGGAATAACTCCAGCGGAAAAGAAGCCTCGGAATGGATGACTTGATACCCGCAGGCCGTAAGGAGCTTGCGTAGGCTGCTCGCGCTGAAATAATTGATATGGTTAGGCGGGCAGATCCACCATTCTTTGAGCTTGTGTTCCTTATTGGCTACGGTTTGAAAGTCGTTGAATTCGTTCGGCACGTCGATCACCAGCAGCCCCCGAGGTTTTAACAATTTTGTTTTGATCCGGCGCAGGATCTGCGCCGGATGGCGAAGATGTTCCAGGACGTTAAGCATAGTGACGACCTCGTACTGTTTGTTCCCCACGCACGAGAGATCTTCTATTCCCGTTTGGAATATTTTAAAACCCCGCGCCCTGGCATATTTAGCGCCCTCCGCGGACGGTTCCAGCCCGCTTACCCGCATCCCTTTTTTATGAAAATATATCATGGCTTGCGCGAATCCAAATCCGATATCAAAAAGGCTCAAACCCCTGGTTTTACCAAAGTGCTCTTCACACGTCTTACAGATCGATTCCCACTTGTTATAAAAGAAATCCCGCTCTTCATTTTGTACCTGCAGAGAGGAATCGTTGAATTTCTTGTATCGGTCAGAGTAAAATTCCTCCAGGTAGTACTTATTCACCTCTTCTTGTGACGGAATGGGCTCCGCGCGCAGGTAGCCGTATTCAGGGTCGGTTATGATCTTATATTTGCTTGCCATATTCACCTTTAGCTATTAAGTTAATTTGTTTGTATCAATGTTTTGGCGCACCGTAAAGCTCCCAGCCCGTCAACCAGCTTTAAAGAATTAAGAGAATATCTTTTAAGGCGCCTCGGATGCGTAAGAAAATACTCGATATCTTTTTGGATGCGCGCGCTTTTGACCTTATGGCTTTCTCCGATATAAAAAAGGATATTTTTTTTGGCCAGGTATTTAATGATCTTGACTTGATTCCTGGCTATGGTGATGACTAACGATGGTAATCCCAGGCAGCATCGTTCCCAGGTCGTGATCCCGGCAGTGCCTATAAACAGGTCTGCCGAACGCATCAGCTTTGAGATATTTCTTACTTTATTATAACAAGTCAGGTTCGGCATTTTTTTTATCAGGCTCTCGATCATTATCTTGTGAGGGTTATTGATCCCGACTGCCACATCCACGGAAATATCCGCGCGCTTAAGGCGAACGAGAGCCTCCAGCACTCTCTGCGTTTCGTTGGCCAAGTCCACTCCTCCGAAAAAAACCAGGATCTTTTTGACTTTTCCATCGCGGCAGCGGGATTTTGCGCGGGCTTTTCTGAATTCAGGCCGCAATAACGCAAATTCCGGGCCAAGTAATTCCTTGCAGCCTTCAGGCAGGAGTCTTTTATAACGAAGGCGCATACCGGCGTACAAGTTTTGGTCAAGCAATATATCGCATTCATGACTGCGGTTTGCCAGGTCGTCTATAGACATGACTTTGTTTACGGCGGTTTTAAGTTTTTTTTCCCAGTTCCTGCCGATGGCGTAGTGGTCGACGATTATCCAGTCGGGTTTAATAAGATTTACGATATCCAGCGTTTGGGCGGCGTCGTTCTGCCAATCGGCGCCCAGCCATTTTTTATACGGGTCCGGATCTTTTTTTATCATCCGGGACAGGCGGCAATGCGGCAGGCAATGCACTTTATAGCCTTTCTGCGCGATAAAATCAATAAGATCGCCTTCAAATTTGCGGCAAATAAAACTGATCTTGACCTTTAGCCGCCGTAATTCATCGGCAAAAGCCAGACAGCGCATCACATGTCCGGAACCGATAATATTTGACGAATCTACCCTGAAGCAGGCTTTCATATATTTATCTAAGTTAGGCGCTGAAATCCTGAATGGCAGACAGGCCCCTTGAGGTTTTTTTCCGGCTCCTTCTCTTTGGATATTTTCGCGATAAAAGCAAACGCTTTATCCGCCGCCTGGATATAAGAACGGAGATCCCCGTCTTTATGTGCGTATGAGGCATAGAACGCGTTCGTCGCCAGGAACCCTTGATCAAGCATCTTATGGTTAAAAATGGTTTTCAGGACCAGCGGTTTGGGGTGAACGAATGAAAAATGGCCGAGCGGATATATACCCGATACCTCTATTTTGACGCCGTTCTTTTTCGCGCACATATTCCAGCCGTCCTGGACCTTTTTGCCCACACGCTTTAAATGTTGGGGCACGTTTAGCTCTTTAAATTGGGCGATCGTAGCCAGCGCGGCTGCAGGACCGATTCTGTCCGTCCAGTAGGTGCTGCTGATGAAGGTATCCTGGGCCACCTGCATTACGTTCTTTTTTCCGATAATGGCAGCCATCGGGAAGCCGTTGCTTATGCCCTTGCCAAAGACAGCGATATCCGGCTCGATGCCGTAAAGCAGGTGCGCTCCTCCGACATTCAGGCGAAAACCCGATGTTACCTCATCTACGATAAAGGCCGCCTTTAATTTACGGGCAGTTCGGCAGATGGCCTGGATGAACTCCTTGCTTGGGTCCTGGCTGCGGATGCATTCAAGGACTATGGCTCCCACTTTATTGCCGTATTTATGGGCTGTCTTGAGGAACCCTTCGGTGTCGTTATATTTAAAAGGGTAAGAAGTGCCTTTAAGGGAGCGCGGCACTCCTAAGGGGCTTAAGCCCGGCAACAAGTGTCCGTCAAGCGCCCTGTTTGAGGCAAGATTTGCCGAAAGGTACCAATCATGCCAGCCGTGATAGCCGCAGAATAAAACCGTGTCTTTGCGGGAATACGCCCGTCCGATGCGGACCGATACGGCCATCGCGTCCCCTCCGCCCCTGGCATAGCGGGCCATCTCTGACCAGGGGTGGAGCCGGATAAGCGTTCTTGCTAACTCTACTTCTTCGGGCGCGTTTAAGGTGGTCATATTCGCGCTGTCGATGGCTTTTTTGACCGCGGCATTGACGCGGCTGTCCGCGTATCCCAGGATGCAGGAGCCGATACCCATATAGCTCATATCCGTATATTTACGGCCGTCTAAGTCCCAGACCTTGCATCCTTTGGCCTTGCTGTAATACGCCGGCCATAGATCAGGCAGGCACATTTCCGGGCGTTTGGATAAAAGCTGGGTTCCGCCGGGGATAAGTTTTTTTGCCTGTAGGTATAATTCTTGTCCTTTTCCCATTTACGCGGGCTCCTTAAGTTAAGACTTTGTCATTCTTGAGAGATTTGGCGTATCCTTCATTCCGGGATATCTTCGCGTTGATCATTTCGTATTCCGGATGGCTCTTCAGCAGCTTCAACACGTCCGTCATTCCAAAAGATCTTTTTTTGCCGTAAAGATGCCTATAGATCATGTCGATAAATTTAAGGTCTTGGGGGTTATCTAAGGTCCATCTTTTAGCCGATAGGTCATCCTGATGCTCTATTCCGGAAAGGGTGAACCGGCGCGGATTTTTCCAGATGTATGGAGTAACGTGCTCACGCTCTGATAACAGACGGGCTTCTTTCCAGGCTTTTTCCAGGGCATTGAAGGAAAACACCTCCACATCTTCGCCGTCCGGAAAGGTGTGCTTCAGGACGTTCGCGCTGTAATCCGCCCTGCTGCGCAGGTGATGGTTTATTACTTTATTTATGATCACAGGGTCTATCAAAGGGCAGTCGCCGGTTATTCGCACGATATTATCCGCCTGTACCAGGCGCGCAGCCTGATAATACCTGTCCAATACGTCATTTTCCGACCCGCAATATACCCTCACTCCCTTTGCCGCGCACAGGGAGACTATATTCAGGTCTTCTTTTAAGATAGTCGTTGCCACCATTACTTCCTGTATCCTGCGCGCGCCTTTTACCCGGTCGATAATATGCTCTAATACCGGCTTCCCCGCCATCAAGCGCAGCACTTTGCCTGGCAGCCTTCGTGAACCGGTACGAGCCTGTATAATTGCTATAGTTTTGTCCATTATCCTTCCGTAATTGACGCATTAGCCCAGTTAGACGGCACTATTATTTGTTCGTCATCGATCTTTAGTTTCGATAAGTCCTGCTTTACCCGGCCATAAGCGCTAAGAAAGCGGTCTGCCTCCAGGATTTGGCGTAAATGAGAAATATTATCAATACCCACGACTACTTTATCTATCAATTCATTAGTTAACGCGAAGTTTAAACACAAGGAGAATACCGGCGCGTCATATTCTTCGGCAAAACGGCGAAGCTGCGCTATCTGTTTTTTCGCGGGAATGAAACGCGGATCCAGTTTATCCGGATCTTTAAAAAATAATCCTTGCAGGAATACGGAGCGGATATGGATATCCACGCCTTTTTCCCTTAATTCCCGGAAATAGCCGGAAAATCTTTGATCAAGCACGTTAAAGGGGAGCTGCACTATATCAAAGTGTATATCCCGCTTGAATATATACTCAAGCTCTTGAGGCGTATATAGAGAAAATCCGATCTTGCCGGCCTTCCCTTGAGCTTTTACCTTTTCCAGCTCTTCCCAGATACGGCTGTCCTGTTGAAAAGCCTTGAAATCATGGATAAGGCAGGCGTAGAGCCGTTGTATCCGCAGGGCCGATAATCCCTTATCTATGATATTCCGGACGGACGCCGGCTCGCAAACAGGGAGTTTGGTGATCACATTGACATTTGCCCGCGTGATCATAAATTCGCCGAGGACCTGCTGGCTCTCTCCGTAGGCGTAAGCAGTATCGTACGTATCGATACCCGCCTCGTACGCTTCCGAGAGGATCGTTAAAGCTTCATCTTTGGGGATACGGCCCCTCGGGTTATTAATGCCGTAATCCATTCCGAATTGCGCCGTTCCCAGGACCAATTTTTTCATATTGACGTGACTGCTGGAATAATCTAAAGGTGTATCCGCCGTATACCGTTGTTATGGGGGAGGAGCTTAAGTTAGTCAATGGATATCTTATCGATTATTTTTTTTAATTCCGCCACCGAAAGAACCTGATCGTTTGTATCGCTTCTATATGCAAAGCCTTCGGGCACGCTGGGGAAGCTGGCGTACTTGTTTTCTGTCGCCGTGCTTACGATAAATTGCGGTAAAACCACGTACATACCCTGGAATTTTTTGGTTTTGCGCGCTTCGTCCTCGGAAAATAATATTTCGTGGATTTTTTCTCCCGGCCTGATACCGATGATCTTGAATGAGCATTTCGGCTCGATAACCCGCGCCAGGTCGGTTAACTTCATCGAGGGTATAATGGGGACAAAAATCTCTCCTCCTTCGGATTCTTCCAGCGCCTTGATCACCAGCGCTACCCCTTGTTCCAGGGTGATCCAAAAACGGGTCATCTGCTCATCGGTTATCGGGAAATCAAGCTTATTCTCGCTTTTTAATTTCATGAACAGCGGGATCACGCTTCCCCGGGAACCGATGACATTACCGTATCTGACTATGGAGAATTTTACCCTGGTCCCGCCATAGGCATTGGCGGCAATGAATATTTTTTCGGCAGCCAACTTGGTGGCGCCATAAAGATTGACCGGGCTTACCGCCTTGTCGGTGGAAAGAACGATTACTTTTTTAACTCCCCGGTCCACTGCCGCGTCAACGATATTATCCGCAGCCACGATATTAGTCTTGACCGCCTCCATGGGGTTGTATTCCAAAGCGGAAACTTGTTTTAGCGCAGCCGCGTGAATGACGTAATCTACCCCTTCAAAAGCGCGATAAAGCCTGTCTTTATCCCGGATATCCCCTAAAAAATAGCGGATCGCGGGATATTTTGACTCGGGGAAGACCTTGGCCATTTCATGCTGTTTAAACTCATCCCGGCTGAAAATGATCAGTTTTTCCGGATGGTAATCCCGGAGTATGGTTTCAGTGAATTTTTTGCCAAAAGACCCGGTTCCGCCGGTGATTAAGATGACTTTATTATTTAGCATATCTCCCTTTCTGGTTATTAATGTTGAACGCCTTCTTTCCTGATTACTTTCGGTATCGTTAAAAATAAAATATAAATGTCCAGGGTAAAAGAACGATGGAGAAAGTAGTGTTCATCAAAGTCTACCTTTTCCCTGATCGTCAGGTTATCCCGTCCATTTACCTGCGCCCAGCCGGTGATTCCCGGGAGCAGGGTATGGATATTCTTTTTAGTGCGCATCGCCACAAGGTCATCCTGATTGAACAATGCCGGGCGCGGCCCAATAAAGCTCATATCCCCTTTTAATATATTGATAAGCTGCGGTATCTCATCAAGGCTGTATTTACGCAGGAACGCCCCGATCGGCGTCGAGTAAGCCTTGGGGTTATTCATCAAGTGCGTGGCTACTTGCGGCGTGCTTAACTTCATGGTTCTGAATTTCGCCATTTTAAAGATCGTGTTATTTACTCCGACGCGGTCCGTCCAAAAAATAACCGGTCCGGATGACGATAGTTTTATCGCGATAGCAATGATCAGCATGGGAATGATCAAGATGAGCAGCAGGATCAACGCCAGGACCAGGTCAAAAACTCTTTTCATACTTCTTATCCTTATAAAAACCGACGGTCTTCGCTATTCCTTCTTCAACTGAGAAGCGAGGTTTCCATCTCGTAAGGGTTGAAAATTTCTCAGTCCGTAAGCAAAATGAATCAGTCAATCGGCTGATCGCATCCGCCTTTGCGGTCAGCCGGCCGATAACACGCAGTATGGATACGGGACAGGCGAGCAAACAGGCTTGTTTTTTAAACGCTCCGGCAATAGTAGAGATCAGCTCGGGAGTAGATATATCAGCGCCGTCACCGGCTAAAAACAGCTGTTTTGCGGCCGCAGGGTGGCTCAGACATAGCTCCATTATATCACAAAGATTGCCGGTGTAAATAAAACTACGCTTGTTGTGTATCGATTTAAAAGGCAACGGGATACCTCTTTCTACAAGCCGGATCAACTGCAAAAAATTAGCTTTGACCCCGGGGCCGTAGACTAGCGGCAAGCGCAAGATAACCTCCTGCATCGCGCTGTTGCCGCAGACAGTGATGAGCTCTTTTTCCGCGTCGAGTTTGGAAAGGGCGTAATCGCCTTTGGGCCGCGGCCGGTCTTTTTCAGTAAAGACGCCGCTTTCGCCGTTTACCTTAGCTGAACTTACAAAAATAAACCGTTTTACTCCCGCTTGCGCTGCCTGGCAGGCTAACTGCCGGGTACCCAGGGTATTAACCCGATGATATGCCGAAGCCGGGTCACGCAGATGTTCATGCATTACATGCGCTCGGCCGGCAAGGTGGATCACACAGTCTACATCTTGAAGGACAGATGTCCAATCGGTGGACTCATTTATATCCCCCACTTTAGCGTAATCATCGACTCCCGGAATATCGCGCGCGTCGATGCGCACGGCTGCCCGGATACCCCAGTTTTTTTCTTTTAAAAACAAGCATAAGTGGCGTCCGATGAAACCGTTAGCGCCTGTTACTAAAACACGCCTTTTGATTATCTGCGCCATTATTTATACCAAACCGTGCGGTTGATATAATCCGTATAACTCATAATGATCCTAACGACTTTCTTGGAAACATTATTCACGTCATAATCCGGGATGATCTTGAATTGACGCCTGGCTGGGGAGTATTGGGCGGATACCGTTTTGACCGCTTCAATTATATCCCGGGATTTGAGGCCGCACATGATCAGGGTCCCTTCATCCATTCCTTCCGGACGCTCGTGCGCCTGTCGGATGGTCACCGCGGGAAAATTAAGTATGGATGATTCTTCGGTTATCGTTCCGCTGTCGGAAATGACGCAGGCGGCATTCATCTGCAGTTTTATATAGTCAAAAAATCCCAGGGGTTTTAAAAATGAGACCCGGTGATCAAAATTCCGGCGTTTTAAGCTTTCCAGTTTTTTTCTGGTCCTGGGATGGGTTGAGACGATTATCTTCTTTTTAAGATCGCGCGCTATCTTGTTTAGCGAGTCAAGCAGGTCGGTAAAGTTACGCTCACAATCTATATTTTCCTCGCGGTGCGCGCTTAATACAAAGTATTCGTCTTTTTTTATTTTCAACCGCTCTAAAACGGCGGATCTAAGGATGGAAGGCATATAGAAATCAAGGATCTCTTTCATCGGAGAACCGACTTTTATGATGGTCTGCGGCTTTATCCCCTCGGCTATTAAATACCGGCGGGCATGTTCCGTCTGGGTCATGTTTATATCGCTTAAATGATCGACGATCTTGCGGTTCAGTTCTTCCGGCACGCGTTGGTCAAAGCAGCGGTTACCGGCTTCCATATGAAAAACCGGGATCTTCCTTCTTTTTGCGGGAATAATCGAGAGGCAGCTGTTGGTATCTCCGTAAATAAGGATGGCATCGGGAGATTCTTTTTCCATCACCTTATCGGACTTGGCGATTATATTCCCGATGCTTTCCGCGGGGTTTTTTCCTGCCGCGTTAAGGAAGTGATCCGGCTTTCTGATGCCCATATCCTTGAAAAACACCTCATTAAGTTCGTAATCATAATTTTGCCCCGTATGCACTAGGATGTTCTTTAGGCTTTTTTCAAGTTCAGCGATCACCCGGCTCAGTTTGATTATTTCGGGCCGTGTCCCTACTATCGTCATGATCTTCATACTCTTATTTTCTTCCTTTCAGCGTATTTGCCAGTTCCGCGGCCATTGCTTCCCATAACGGCGGATGATAGGCCGTTTCCCTGCGAAACCTTGAGGAATCCAGGCTGCGGTCGATCTTGACCTCGTCATAGGGGATTATCTTGATTTTAAGCCCCAGTTTTGCGTTGATCAGCGATAATAATTTGTATTTACTGATCGGCTCGCTTGAAATGTGGTAGAGCCCTTTAAGGTCCGCGTGATTAAAGATGATCTCTTTGAGTATCGTGCATAATACCGTAGTAGTAAAGCCGGAGAATATGACTTTGGTATAGCCCTTTACGGTTTTGCCTTTCTGGCTTAGGAACCATTCTAATAATCCGTGCCTGGTATTCAGTTCCCTCCCGATCATCGAAGTCCTGATGGTCAGGGCATTGGCGTCGGTTACCTCTCCCAGTAGTTTTGTCCGGCTATACAGGTCTACCGGGTCAGGATTGTCATTTTCGGTATAGCGGCCTTTTTTGCCGGAAAAAACGCAATCAGTGCTTAAATGGATCAGCCGGCAATCATTCCTGCGGCATAATACGGCTAGTTTGTGGGGGAAAAGCGAATTTACCTCTATGCTTTTTGTGGGGTCGGAGGCTTCTTTTGTCTGTTTAACGATTCCGATACAGTTGAGGATGACATCGGGCTTGACCGTATTTATTGATTTTTCAAAAGCCGGAAAATCTTCCGCGCGGGCGCCGCAAATAGTCTTCTTCCTGTCGAATAGCTTAAACCTCGCGTTTTCGGCGAAAGCGCCCCGAAGCGTGACATAGGTGTCAAAATCGTTCCTGAATGACTGCCAGGCGGCATGGCCGAGCATCCCGCTTCCACCTAAAATTAAAATACGCATTACGTCCTTGCTCCCCTTATCTTTCCGACCAAGTCGTTTAGTTGGTTTATCAGCATTGCCCGGTTGAAATTATTTTCAAAATAGGCGCGTCCCTTTAAACCCATTACACGGCGTTCCTGCACATCTATATGATACATCTTTAAGACCAATTCCGCAAGCAGAGAAGGATCTTCCGGACAGCAGGAGAACCCGGCCCGGGATTCTTCGATGATCCTGGCGCCTTCACCCGCCAACGCGGCAATTACCGGCTTGGCACAGGCTAAATACGACTGGAGCTTCGAAGGAATAGTTAACTTAAAGATCTCTTCATCTTTTAGCGTAACAAGCAAAACATCGGCCAGCGCGAAATAGCGCGGCATCATTTGCGCGGGATGCTTTCCTAAAAAAATGACATTCCGGCTTAGATTCTGCGCGTTTACCTCTTCCTGCGCCCAATGGAGCATTCTTCCCTCGCCGATGATCACCCAGTGGATTTGCGGATAGCTTTTTAGCTTTTCCGCGGCAGTGATTATTGTGGGAAAGTCCTGCGAAGCCCCGATATTACCGGCAAACATGACAATGAATCCTTTCGGCAATACCTTCCGTTCCGGGGCATCGGGTCCGAGTTCAAGAGGTTGATAGAAATCTTCCGCGAAATTCGGGAAATACGAGATCTTTTCCCGCGCTACGCCTATTTTGCTGATAAATGGCACAAATGAGCGCGATTGCACCAGGATCCTGTCGCAGGAATTATAAATGCGACTGATGATCTTGCGTATTATATCATGTAAAAAAGGATTTAGGAAAACTTTACTGGCTGAGAGGCTTTCCGGCCATAGGTCCTGGACCCAAAAAACCAGGGACGCTTTTTTGAGCTTTTTTAACAGGACGGCAGGAATGCCTTCGGCAAGCGGAGACAGGCTGAAAAGTATAACGTCCATTTTTCCCCGGCAAAGAAAAGGCGCGAATATAAGGGCCGAGGCCAGGAAGGTAAGATAATTTATCGTGATCCGCAGCCTCCCTCCTTTGCCCCGGGGTATTACCGGCAGGCGCAAAACCCTGGCTCCGCGATACTCTTGCCGCAGGTTCCTGAATAATCCGTATCCGCTGAAATATTGTCCTCCGGGATAATTAGGTATCCCCGTAATTACGGTGACCTCGTGGCCTTTTTGCACCAGGCCGGCGGTCAGGTCGTTGATCCGGAAGTCTTCCGGCCAGAAATATTGGGTCAATAATAAGATCTTCATATTATTTACCGGCCAGTATCCTATCGTATAATCGCAGGGATTTATCCACAGTTATATCCCAGGTAAAGTTATCTTCCACGTGTTTTTTAAGGTTTCTTCCCATCAAGCGCAATCTTTCCGGGTCGCGCAGGGCCTGCGTAAGCCCCACCTGAATACCTTCTACGGAAGCCGGGACGACTACCCCCCCATTGATCGCGGCCACATCGTTAAAACCGCATTGGTCTGTGATCAATACCGCTTTTCCGGATATACCCGCTTCCAGGACGACTATAGACATCGCTTCCTGCCTGGAAGGAATGGCCAATAATTCAGCCCCCCGGTAAGCCGCTGTTTTATCCGCCGCCCCAAGATAACCCGTAAAATGGACTCTGTTACTCAGGGAATGCCGTTTACACAGATCTTCAAGCTCAGCGCGCATTCCGTCGTCCGGCCCGGCAAAAATAAGATGATACATTTTTAGCTGTTCCCGGGCCCCCAGAAAAGAGCGTAGAAGCAGGTCCGGGCCCTTGATCTGGTTTAAACGGCCCATAAACAATATGAACGGATGCGGGCCGATGTTATATTTCTTCCGGAATTCACTTTCATTCCCCGTTTTAAAATCATCGGGGTTAATACCGTTGGGGATCAAGGTTATTTTATCGGCGGCTACCCGGTAAGCTTTAAAATGAGCTTTTTCGTTCTCTGCTATCGCTACGCAGGCCGTCGCGTTACAAATGATCTTTTTTCCGATGAGCAGGTTATAAAGTTTTTTCAGGATCCTGGACCTGCCGTATATCGGAAGCGCTCCCGCGGGGCATACGGCGTATGGTTTTTTAAGCCGGCGCGCGGCGCAATAAACCAGGGCGTTCAATATTGTCCAGTGGCCGGTAATATTGATGATATCGGCATCGCTTACCAGGCTTTTGATCTTTCTATACGAGAATTTTGGAATATAGAAACGCCTGGATAGGCAGGGTAAGGATACGATCTTTACCCCTTCCAGCGTGATCTTGCGCTGAGGGCCCGGTTCCGGGTCTATGGTCAGGACAGAGCATTCCGCGCCCTTTTTTGCCAAAAATTTGCTGATCTGGGAAGTCCTCTCGGCTGTCCCGCCACCTGATACGGGGTCCAGCGTCATATTAACGTTGAGTATCTTCATAAGGCAGTTTTATACCATTTGCTGAAATCCGCCAGCCCATCCTCAAATGAGATATTTTTTTTAAACCCGAAGTTTGAGAGTTTCCGCGAACTGTACACGCGGGCAGGATCAAACATCGTTTTACCCATTAACTTCAATAATAGTTTGAGCAAAAAAGATGGGAACGGGATCACCGGGATCGGGTAATCGTTAAGGCTTAAAGCTTTCATCAGATACTGCTCGATATAACGATAGTTATTGCGCCGGTCATCATCATCGGAAATAATATAAATATCGCGACTGATCTTTTCTTCCGTGTTTATGAATAATTCAATGGCAGAAACAACATTATAAACACTTACCAGGTTCATTTTCCGCGTATTAAACAAACAGGACTTGAGGTAGTTGGCGGCTTTATTCCCGGACCTCAGATCTCCGGCTAGCTTTAACAAGTTCTTCCCGCCCGGGCCAAAAACAGCCGTCGGGCGCAAGATCACGGTCTCGAATGCGCCGCCTGCGCACCCCAGGATGGTCTTCTCTATTTGTAGCTTAGCGGCCTCATATTCATTAGCAGGATTACATGCCGTATTTTCTGAGACTATATCGGCAGGGAGCCTGCCAAAAACAGCGGCGCTGCTGCAGTGAATAAAGCGTTTTATCCCGGCTTTCGCGCAGGCGTCAAGCAGATTATTGACAGCGGCTAAATTATCCTGCCTTGAGCGACCTCCAAGGTAAGCTAAATTGACTAATGTGGCGCCTTTGGCGCAGAATCTATCCAGGGTCTGGCGTCGCGTAAGATCGCCTTCGATCACCGAGATATTATCCTTATTCAGCAGGCCGGTATCGGGCTTTTTATGGACTAATGCCCTGATCCTGATATTCTTTTGACCTTCCAGGCGCCTTAACAGGTGTTTTCCGATAAAACCCGTAACACCCGTGATAAGGATCTCGTTCACGAATAAACTCCTTATGATTATCGTCAATAAATATATTTGCGAGTATTAATTAAAATGTTGCCATTTCTACATTTTATGTTACACAAAATTATAAGAAAATTAGCATTAAGATATTTTTTTAAAATCGGGATGTATCATAACCGCTGTGGCTATACCAAATACAAACCAGATGTATTTTAAAAACACATAGGGATGTGCATACATCAATATAGCAATTACTAATAGCTGGCAAAAAACAGATAGAATAAAAGGAAATTCACTGGAGAAACGAGACACCCATGTAAAGTTAGCAAAAGCGATTAGTAGGGAAAATATGAAAAATAGAAATAGGACGAACGGAATAGGCCCAACGTAATAAAGCCAATCCAAATATACGTTATGTAAAGATCCCCTATTAGTAAAAGTGCGATCAACGGTAAAAAGTATACGTGGGTCATTGACTGAAATTGTCGATTTTATGTCACTTTTGTTTTCTGTCTTTATTCGGTATAAATCGCTTCTTGGTATCTTGGATACAACCGTATCTTCTGTCAGGACGGGCTCCCAAAGACGGCTTATTAGGTTCTGTCCTTTATTTCCGCAGCGTACTTCATGATTGAATAATTTAATTGGGTTAGCTCCGTAAGGCATCTCATTACTTATACGAGCTGACCAATAAATAAACTTTGCTTCTTGGTTTTTTAAAGCTATCTCTGTCTGGAATTCTGTCACAGCTACTTCATGTCGGATTAATAGACCGTTTCGAATGAATTTCCATTTTTTCTTATTCTGATCAACATCCGTATTATCACTCAAACCAGCGTAGAACACCAAAGGTGATTCTTCTAGTGATAAAATTCGGTGGGACTTTATATTAACAGTATATTCTAAAATTAATGTGTTTTTTTTGTTATAGTTGTTAGCTGTATCGGATATATAACCACGCAATCGCATAGAATCTGCGTTGATTTTGATGTGGTTATCAGTTAAACTAATAGATGGCTTTGCGGCTCCATTGAATGGTTCTTCAAATAAGTACACCGATTGATGGTTTAAACAATTATTATTGATTTCTTTTCCATTGTTTATTGTAAATGCAGATAAATCGGCATTTAGAAAAACAAAGTTTGAGTTAGTATCAGCAATAAAATAATATACATTTGATAATTCCCGAGAGGAATTAAGTGTCATCCCTATGCTTCCAATAAGTTGCTTTCGATGAGTATCTTTAAAAATCTCCAGCACTGCAAGATTATTATCATTAGCCTTTGGTGTCAGTATGAGCCGTACATAGTAGGGGATGCCCATCGTCAAATCAGGAATAGTATTTGAAATAGTCTTACAACCCTCAGTTATGCCGATTAAGCCTACGGAGAATCTGTGAGTGCTGAATGATGTGTTGTTGTCCTTTTCTCTAGGTTCATTGATTCCATAAGACTTTAGAGCCTTAGACCAAAATTCGTAGCGAGGAGATCCTCTTTCTCCTCCTGCAACAAGATTAATGTGATTCGTCCATAAATCCTGAAAAATACTCATTGATCTTGCGATTGGAGTCCAGCCTGAGTTAAAATAAATTAAAGAATATCCGATACACAGGCTTACCAGGAGTATGATTGGGTTGAGAGGCAGATTTTTTGTGATTAAACTAAGAGCGATCCGAAAGTAATATATGGTGTATATTACTACATAGGCTAAGATTATAATGGTACATACAAACATGCTTGATCGTGAACCGGTCAAAGCCGCCGCCAATAAAAAAATTGGTGGACCCATAAGGAGAAGTATTTTTGTGCCTCGTGTTAATGCTATACCAATACAGCCAATGCAACAAAGAGTTAGAAATATTGCTGCATAATTCTGGGATGGGAAGGGAAAAGAAATAGACGACGGTGTTTTAAAAGGATAATTGAACAAAAAAAACTGAAAAGCTAATAGCGCAAAATAGCATAATACGGTAACTCCTAATACTGTAATGCTATAGAAGATCTGCGCCCCTCTGACTATACGGGAAAAGGGTATCTGAATGGCCATCAGCGCAACGCAGACGGCTACAGCAGAGTGAATTATAAGACTACGGACATCAATTACATTTACTATAGTTGGTGTCAGGTAGGGTAGCTTCACACGTTGTTGGAAAAAAAGAATTACGGCGAGTATCGCGCAAATTCCCCAGCAAAACAGATGCCAATCAAAAAGAAGCTTTTTTTTATATGCTCGCCAAATTAGAGGTACACAAGAAATAGCAAAAAAAACAAATACTATATCAAATACTGACGCAGACAAGTAACTGTTAAGGTCAATTACAATTGGTCGACCTTTTATGGGTAGGCCAATGAATTTCCATTCAGCAAAAGGAAGCAATGCCACCAAAATGCAAAAAAGCAGAATACGAATTTGAAACCAATACTTATTACAACCGCGCATAATTATACCTCTGTCATTTTTTAAGCATGTTATACCAACTGCTTCCTACCCATTCTTGCAGGAAAATAGCGCTTGTTTGCAGGGAACCCGAATTAGGAATAATATCCAGCCAGTTCGTTGAATAGGCGCCTGCCGCCACAGGATTGATCCGCACGGAGGAAAAATAACGACGGAATTCCCGCTGCGCCCTGCGCATATGCCAGTTGGATGTTACCACGCCGATCGGGGTCTCAGGCGTGATCCCGGGTATCTCCAGGGCCCTGGCCGGGTGTTCCTGTGTATTTCTTGAATTGCTCTCCAGAAGTAGATGTGATTTAGGGGCGCCATGGCATATGGCGGTTTCAGACATCAATTGAGCCATGCGCTCGTTTGATCGGTTCTTGATCTTTCCGGAGGTCCCGGCAAAAACCAATTTAGCTTGGGGATACCCGCTGCGCCAGCTTACAGCGGTTAGAACGCGGCGGGCGCTCTCTACCGTCAATACATCCTGGTCTAAAGATGCGCCGGGTATATAGCCGCCCCCTAAAACGAATATGTAGGTTGGCGCGCTTGTCCCCTGGTCGTTTACCGCGACCGAGAGGGAACGCTCCAGGCTATGGCAGGCCAACGGGGTCGATAACGCGGCCAAGCCAAGCAGGGATAAGAATAGCAGCGTCCAGGCAGACTTCCAGGCGCCGGATATCTTCATCCAGCAGCGGGCGCGTAAAACTGCCAGGCATGCCAGCTGAAGTAAAATAAACCAAAGCAAGGGATCCACAAATTGTTTCAATTAAACCGCCTTCCGTTAATTCGATCGCGCGGCAAGGACCTTACTTTTGAACTTCTCCAGCGCCGCGCCGGATCGAGCGTTTGTTATAAAGCTTAACGTCCTATAGTATATCGACTCTATATTCCCGGTAAAGACCGGGAAAAAGCTTAGGAAATATACAAGCCCGAAAAAATTAGACCAGCCTTTTGCCTGGATATGTCTTTTTAAAACATCCCGCGCATGATCATGCTTGCCGTCGCGCAGCAATACGAATACCCGTTTCTTGAGGATCTGTGTTTTCTTGTTTTCTTTTATTTTCTGAATCAGGCTGTCCGGCAAGCCTAGTTCAGGCTTAAGAGAGCCATAAATACTATTGATCAGTTTTTCCGCCGCGCCGGATTCACCAACACAGTCCTTTATATTATGCAGTATCTTCCATAAGGTTCCCAGCTCTTCTTTAGTCAGCGCGCTGTTAGTAAAATTCGTCAGGTTCTTTTGCATTACATCGACTATTTCCAGGTCGCGGGTATTTTTCCCGCGGGATGTCGCTGAAACATTATGGATCCTGGTAGCGGTCAATATTTCATTGATATTGACCAGTTTATATTTTTTTATAAGTAGCCTTGTCCACAGGTCGTAATCCGCCACGATCTTGTAATTATCGTCGTAGCCGCCTTCTTTGATAATATGTTCCTTGAGCATCAGGGAGCCCACATGGTTTATCGAGGACTCCAGTATATTCTTTAAAATAACTTCCTGGTATGAATCCGGCGCCCCTGTCACGAACTTGATCCTGTCATTCTCATCGATTATGATGGACTGGCAGCTGACAACGGAATAATCTTTATTTTTCCTGGCGAAGCCGTATACTTTTGCAAGCCAATCCGGGAATGCCATGTCATCCGCGTCCATCCTGGCGATATACTTCCCCCTGGCTTCTCTTAAGCCGATGTTAAGCGATCTTGTCTGGCCCTGGTTTACCGCATTTTTGCGTAAGACTACCCTGCTGTCATTATATGACTGTATTACAGAGGCGCTATCATCGGTGCTGCAATCATCTATTATAAGGAATTCGAAATTATCAAAGGTCTGGGCAAGCACGCTTTTAACGGATCTTTTTAAAAAGTCTCCGCCGTTATAGACGGTCATAAGAACTGTAATATCGATCGCGCCGGTTTTGTCCATAGTTACCTCATAAAATCTTCAGAAGGATCCTCTGGCGGTATTTTGAAATAGTTATCCAGGAAATCGCGCGCGTTTTCGTATTCATTTTCTGTCCTGCTTTCGCTTTCCTTTGTTATTTTATCCAGGACTCGCGGGAGCTCATCAGCGCTTGATACCGAGTATTTCCATCTATCCAGGCCCTGAAGCGGATCTCCTAAAAGAGGCGAATTGATATTCATATAGACCACGGGCACGCGGTTTAGAAGCGCCTCAATACCCAGCTGCGAATGCCTGTAAAGGACGCATTTGCAGGATGAGAGGTCGCGCTCAAGGCTGTTATTTGATATAGCTACATTACCGGGCCCGGTGTTTACGCATTGTTTTAAGGCCCGGTCTTTAGAAATATTAGGATGGAATCTGACTATGAACGATTCATCGCCGGCGTTTTGCGCGGCGGTAAATATCCAATCAAGGACAGCTGCCGTATTGGCGATGCTGATCCCGTCAAGCACGACAAGCACATTTTTTTCCTTACGATCATTTTTACCGATAGCGCGCGGGATCCTTTTGATCATATAACCGCTTTTCACGGAGGCTTCTTTATATTCCCGTCCTATTCTCAGAAAAAGTTCTTTTGAATACGGCCCTACGCATATATATTCATCCGGGCCGGGTTTAAGCAGGCTTTCTTTGCGGGTCAGTCTTATTTTAAGGTGATATTCATACATCACAGTGTGGACATAGCCGATAATACGCGCCACGCCCGCCTCGCGGGCGGCCTGGATGCAGGCTCTCTCGTTTACATTGCCTTCAAATTTGGTAATAACCTTATCGTATTTTTTGTCCTTTAATATTTTTTTCACGCCGGTGTAGAAAAGTTCGGCGGTCATATTAAATGAGTTAAAAGAACCGGACTCCCATAAAAGCAGGCCGGAAAGGTCGCAACTTCCGAAAAAACACCCTGAAAATCCTATTTTTCTGGAGCACATCCTCCAGAAGGCCTTCATGATACCGGTATACCCCAGGAGTAAAAATAAGGGCAGCACTTGCGCGTCCCTGCATAAAGACGCTCTTTTGACGGCTTCCCTGCCGTAGTTATCGAGCATATCGCAAAGATAAGTCACTTCGTAGCCTTTTCGCCCGATATGCAGGTGCAGGTCGTTGAAAAAGGGGTCCCTGTATCCGTCTTTCCCGATCGATGAGAAGTACATCATTGATGTTATAAGGACTTTCGGCCGGCCCCCGGGCGTAACCGTCTTTGGCAGGGATATCCCCAGAGTCGATGTTTTCTTCCACAGGCAATACGCCAGCATGCGCAGTAAGCATATGATCCTGCCTGCTCTGTCCTTTAGCTTAAGTAAAAGCCCATTTTCAAAATAAGAAGCCGGATCTACCTTCCATTTATTTGTATTAGCCCAGGCCAGGACCGCCTTTTTCATTTCCAGGCTGTTTACCAGTATTATGACTTTGTCCCGGATATTCATCCGCGCGAGCGTAAAAAGGACCAGGCATAGGTATCCCACGGAATTATCTAATGGCTGCATTTTTGAAGAGAGCGCGGTCCGCCAGAAAACATGCTCCGTGTTTTTTCCGCGCGTGACTTCATCCCAAAAAATATCGAAATCCCTGAAGAAATCTTCCGACTGTTGTTGAAGAAGAAGAGGCAGTGTTATTTTTTTGATATTGCCCCTTCTTATTCCGGATATATCCCTATGGGTAAGGTCCCGGAAGGCGAAAAAACAGCCGTTTTCAGCCCTTTTTGCCAAACCATCAGAAAAACTTTGACTTACGATTATTTCCATTTGATATTTTTAAGCGTTTTATTTAAGACGGTTAAAATACTCATTTATGGCGGACCGCAGCCGGCTATCCATGGGTACCTGTCTTTTTTCCATTCTTCCCGGCCCGCGCGTCAGGATGCAGGTCAGGTTCGCGTTCACATTTTTTTTATCTTTTGATAACGCTTTAATATACTCTGCCATGGAGAAGGGTTTCCATGTTTTAGAGGGTAAATTTTTAGATAGGGCCTGGTGCATATCCTTGAATTGTTTCGGGGATATCAGCTTCATTTTAAAGGAAAGATAATTTGCCATATCCATGCCTGCCGTGATCGCCTGGCCATGGGAAACTTGATATCCGGTTACGCTTTCAAGCGCGTGGCCGAAAGTATGTCCGTAGTTAAAAAGATTGCGTTTTCCCTGGTCAAATTCATCCTTCTCAATGACCCCCTTCTTGATCCTCAGGCTTTCATGTATATGAGGGATCAATTTCTTCCGGTCGGAGAAAAAATCG
Source organism: Candidatus Omnitrophota bacterium (assembly GCA_028707105.1). The sequence continues at coordinate 22,064 of JAQTUY010000003.1, forward strand.
CAATATTCTTGATTAAGCCGGTCAATATACGGGCTGCCGGCAATGAGATAATAATGAAGGATCTCCCCTATCCCGGATTTAATGTCTTTTTCGGAAAGCGTTTTTAGAAAGTTAACATCAATGAAGATGCGGGATGGCGGGTAAAAATTGCCGATAAGGTTCTTGAAGTTCCTGAAATTAATGGATGTCTTGCTGCCGATACAACTGTCGGCTTGAGCCAGCAGGGTAGTCGGGAAGAAAAACCACCTGATCCCCCTGAACAGTATCGAAGATACAAAAGCGCCTACATCCTGCAGTATGCCGCCTCCAAGGATGACCAGGATAGACCGTTTATTCGCTTTATTGGCGAGCAGCTTGTCAATTACCTTTTCGCAAGATGCTATTGTTTTGTTGGGTTCAACCGCCTCAAGAAGGATCAAGCGTTTTTCAAAGGGAAGCTTTTTTAAAAAGCCGCTATAAAGCCGGTAGATACTTTGGTCGACCAGGAAATACGCGTTGGGGTTGGAAAGAAGCTCCTGAAGCGGCGCGGAATAGTCGTTTACGAATTCCGCGGTATAAGCCCTTGACCTGGATTGGATATTCATTGATTTACGCACAGGTATATCCGCCGTCAACTACGATATTTTGGCCGGTTAAATAAGTATTTTGATCGCTGGCCAGAAAAAGGACTATCTTGGAGATCTCCCCGGGGCTGCCGAAGCGCCGCAAAGGGACCTGTTTTACCAGGTTTTCCCGTTCTTTTTTCCCCAGGATCTTTTCCGTAAGATCGGTTATTATGAATCCGGGAGATACCGCGTTTACCAGGATGCCGTACGGAGCAAGCTCGATCGCCGCGGTCCGGGTCACCGCTGTCAGGGCGCTTTTTGTCATTGAATATACCGAACGTTTTTCCCGGGTAACAACGCTGAATATCGAAGAGATATTAATGATCCGTCCATAGCCGCGTTTCTTCATCCCCGGAATGACCGTCTGCAGGATGCGGTATGGGGCGCCTAAATTAACATCTACGATCTCCCGCCAGTCCCCTTCTTTAACGTCCTCTAAAAGATCGATACGGTTAATGCCGGCGTTATTGACGCAAATATCGATAGACAGCGGCCGGATCATGCCTAAAAATCGTTTCAGGGATCCCTTATTTGAGAAATCCGCGAGCAGGTATCTTATCGCGCGCTTCTCTCTGGCTGCCTGAGAGTTCAGTTTTTTGATCTCAGACGGCGAGGTCCCGGTCAAAAATAAATTTGCCCCTTCCGCTTCAAGATCCATGGCGATCTGCCGGCCGATGCCGCGGGTCGCTCCCGTAATAAGGACGGTCTTATTTTTAAATCCGATCTCCATTTTTACCCCTTTTTTAATGCTGCTAGCAAGTTCTTTGCGGCCTGCATCTCCATCTGGCTCCGGCATTCACCGGTATATGAGCCGATATGCGGCGTCAGTAAAACCAGGTCATTTTTTAATAATGAGCCTGTATAAGGTTCTGTTTCAAAAGTATCCAGCCACGCGCCGGAAACCTGGCCCCGTTCCAGGGCTCCTTGCAGCGCCGGTTCGTCTATCAATCCTCCTCTTGCCGCGTTAAGGATCAAGGTGCCTTTTTTTATCAAAGATAATTCTTCCCGGCCAAGGACGCATTTATCTCCGCTGCAATGAAGGCTTACGATATCCGCTAAGGGGAGCGCGTCCTTTAAAGCCATTCGCGTGATTCCAGCAGGTATATCGTCGACCAATGGGTCGACGATTATTTGTTTGACCGCAAAGGGCGACAATAAGGCGGATAACCGGCGCCCGATCCTGCCAAAACCGATGATTACGATGGTTTTCCCGGTTAATTCCCTGCCTGTATGTTTCTTCCAGGTACCCTGGTGCATCAGCTGGTCAAGCTGGCTTATCCGGCGCAACAGGCTGAGCAAACAGCCTAAGGTCAATTCAGCGACCGCGTTCACCGGCGCCTCGGGGGTCGAGCAGACCTTGATTTTACGTCTCTTCGCGGCCTCCAGGTCCACATTTGACATCCCGGATCCGCAGCGGGAGATGACCTTCAGGTCACAAACAGATAAAACTTCATCATCCAGTGTTTCTAAGCCCGCGATCAGCCCGGTATATCCCGGTAAAAGTTTTTTCGACTCTTCTTTGGTTAACTTACGTTTGTAGGGGTTTAAAATAACTTTATACCCGGCTTGTTCAAGCAGGCGGACCGGCGAGGGATCGGATTCGGCAAAAGTAGATGTAGTAACAAGGATCTTATCGCTCATCCGTTTCACCTTTTAGGGCGGCAATGAAATATGAGGTGATCATATGGTCCAGAACCAGGTGCAAGTCTTCGACCGGGCCATATTCCCCTATTTCGCTCTTGATATGGATGAGATGGTCGCAGAGCCCGGCTAATTTCCCTCCGGTAAAGCCCACCAGGCCGACAGTCGTTCCGCCCTTTTCTTTAGCCAATTTTACGGCATTAACGACATTCGGGCTGTTCCCGCTGGCGGAAATAACTACCAAAACATCCCCCGGATTAAAATTATACTGGATTTGCATTGAAAAGATATTCTCGTATCCATAATCATTGCCGATAGCCGTAAGCGCCGCGACATTATCATTGATGCTTTGGGTGCGAAAGCCCATGCCCGTTATCTTCCTTCCTACTTCGTCAAGGTCCTGGGCAAAATGGGACGCTGTCGCCGCGCTCCCTCCATTCCCGGCAAAATATATCGTTTTATTGTTGCGGCGGGCCTCCAGGAAGCAATTAATAACGTCGTGAACTCTGACAGCGTCTATATTATTCAATAAAGTCGTCAGATACCCGCGGTACTTATTGACAAATTCTTCCACCATTTTTCTCTCCCTATGATTTAGGTTTCTTTGATCTTGTATTTTTCTTTCCACCGCGGGTCGGCGCAGTAGATCTTATATACCAGTTTCATCGTCATCAACGCGTCATGGCTTGTTCCGGTCTTGACCGGCCGGTTATTTACAACGGCATCGGCAAATTCATCGACTTCGTCTTTCCAGGAAGTGTCGTCCAGGTAATTAATGATCTGCTCTTCCTGGGATCCGGCATTGCCCCCGGACCTGTGGATGATGTAAAGGCGCTCCTGCCCGTAGCTTTTTGACCCGGAGAGGATGCCTTGTAGGCTTAACGCCCCTTTTGTCAGGGCGATATCCAGCATGAACCGGTGCTGCCACTGGGTGGCGGTCGAGTGAAGGATGGCTACCCGGTGTTTTTTGTCGCGCATGATCGCGTACGCGTTATCTTCGACGTCATGGCCCCAGAATCCGTTTGAAATGAAGCTCTTGACTTCTACAAACTCCCCGCAAAAGAAGCGCATCAGGTCTACCATATGTATACCCTGGTCTAAAAGGATGCCGCCTCCGGCAAATCTCCTGCAAGACCTCCATCCGCCTGAGAAAGGTATTATTTTGCTTTTTCCGTAAACCCCCCGCATATTGACTATTTGCCCCAGAATTTTTGACTGGATTATCCGGTGTGCTTCCTTGACCGAGTCATGGTACCGGTGGTTAAAACCGTATTTTAACTTTAAATCCGGGTATCTTTTTTCAACTTCAATGACATTTTTTATATCCGATACTGTCCTGCCGGGCGGTTTCTCGCAAAAAACATGCAAGCCCTTTTTTAAGCCCGCGATAGTTACTTCGGAGGCCAGGTAATTCGGCAACGATACGAATAATATGTCTAAGGGGACCTTAAGCAGCTCGCTGTAGTGCTTGAAGTATTCTATCCCGCCGGGCATAACGCCCCTGCCCTTCATTTTTTTATCGCAAACAGCCGCCGTTTTAAGCCTGGGATGCTGATCGATAAAACGATGCCTTATTTTTCCTACCACACCGTAACCGGCGATGCCTACACGTAATTTTTTCGCCATTCCTTGGTTCTCCTTTTTGATCTAGATCAAATACTGGGTCAGCAGCTTATCGTTGCGCTCTCCCAGCCGGTCCGACTCAGCCTGTTCATCCAGCCGGACCCAGCGGCGCTCTTCATTGCTGCGGTAAAGCGCGTGCAAAAGCCTGATGGTATTGAGCCCGTCGTCAAATTCAACCGGATCCGGTTGCCCCTCAAGAATAGACTTAACCAGCATTTCATAGACCTTGTGATGACTTACTCCGTAGGCCATCGGGACTTCTTCGCTGTAAACAGCCTGTTCGGAAGGATCAGGTGAAAAAGCCTCGAGTTTATTGGTGCAGATCCCGCCAAGCACAGCCAGGCCCTTACTTCCTACAATAGAGACTGAAGCCTCAAAATCATCGGGCCTTGCGGCCATAGTGATCTCGATCTGCCCAAGCCCGCCGTTCTTAAATTTTACAATGCTCACGCCCGTATCTTCCGCTTCCAGCTTGGCGCCTAATTGCGCGAATGTAGAATTTACTTCTTCGAGCTCTCCGGCCAGGTAGCGCAGGATATCGATATAATGGATGCCTTGATTGACATGCGCCCCTCCATCCATCGAGAAAGTCCCCCGCCATGGCGCCAGGTTATAATAACGCTGCGGCCGGCACCAGCGTACCCGTACCGTTCCCAGCACCACATCGCCTAATTCACCGCTGGTCAGGGCTGACTTGACCCTCTGGACAGCCTTATTAAAGCGGTTTTGATAAACCGGAAATATCCTCACCCCTTTTTCTTGAGCTAAAGTCTTTAATTCCAGCCCGTGGGCTATGCGCAAGACCATTGGTTTTTCTAAAAGGATATGCACCGGCCTCTGGTTAAGGATGTCTTTGACGTGCTCGTAATGAGCGCCGGTAGGCGTGGCCAGGGTTACGATATCAATGTCTTCTTTTTTGAGCATCTCGCGATAATTAGTGTACGCGCGTGAGCCTGCCTTTTCCGCATGGCTTTTCGCTTTTTCCTCAATTAAATCGCAGGAAGCCACTAATTTGATCCCCTCGACCCCTTTAAGCATCTCCGCGTGATGAAAGGCCACGCGGCCGCAGCCTACAATAGCCAGGTTTAGACTCTTCTTCACAACTCCTCCATTATTTGATTTTTCGTTTCTTCAGGTATTCTTCAACAGTAGGAACGTCTTCGGGTACATCCACCCCGTAAGCTGTCACCAGGGCCTTGACCAGCCTGACGTTAAATCCGTCATTGATCAGCCGGAGCATATGAGTATCCTCGATGTATTCCAGTTCACATTTTGGCGTCTCTGAGAAACGGCGGATAGCGTCGGCTTTCCATAAATAAAGCCCCACTTGTTTATAGTATTTTACATCCCTGTTCTTAAAATTGTACGGTACGACGCTGCGGGAAAAGAAAAGCGCCCGATCACCCGGCCCTTTGACGATCTTTACATTATGAGGATACTTGGCCTCTTCCAACGGTATTTCGGCATACTGGGTCACGACGTCAAAGTCTTGATGGGCAAAAGCCGCCTCCAGGAAGGCGTCGATATCGGACGCCAATAACGCGGGTTCGTCCCCCTGGATCTCAGAGACATAATCCGCGCCCATTCTTATGGATACTTCATTGGATCGCTCCGAGCAATTCTTATGTTCCGCGGATGTCATCAGGTAGCGCATACCCTTCGCTTTGCAGAATTTCTCGATATCTTCATGGTCGGTGGCCACGTAGATCTCTTTTAATATTTTTGATCCGGCGCAAGCTTCATAAACCCACTGGAGCATTTCTTTATCGAGGATCTTGACCAGCGGCTTACCGTAGAAACGGCTTGAAGCCATACGCGCGGGGATTACCGCGATGATTTTTTTATTATTATCGATCATTTTTTATCCTGTTTTAGATCAATTCCTTGATTGTTTTAAATAACATTTCCATTTGCGCGGCATCGCCCACCGTGATCCGGATCAGGCCTTGCACGGGGATCTCTTTAAACGGCCCCTTGATCCAGATATCCCTGTCTTCCAAGTCCTTAATAAGTTTAGCTGCATCTATTTCCGTTGGGAGGCGCACAAACACAAAATTTGTCACTGACGGAAGCATCTGGGCTCCGATCTTCGCGCATTCGCGTTCGATAATAACCTTACCCTTTTTAACATCGCGCACGCACTTTTGCATGATTTGGAGATGATCAAGCAGGTATTCCACAAATTTTGCGGTTACGGAAGTAATGTCATATGTTAATTTTACCTTAGTCAGGTTTTGGATGTTTTGAGGCTGGCTGACCAGATATCCCGCGCGCAAGGGCGCGATACCAAAAGCCTTGGAGAATGTGCGCGCGATGACCAGGTTATCATAGCGGTTTATCAAGGGAACTAGAGTGCCGGGGTAATAGTGATGGTATGCTTCATCGACTAGGACTAAACTGTTATGTCCTTTGGCCCGGTTGATAACCGCCTCAATATCTTTGTCAGGTAAAGCTGTCCCTGTGTGATTCGGATTAGCGATGATCACCAGCCTTGTCTTAGGCCCGATCTTATCAAGGATACGCTCAACCGGCAGCGAAAAGTCCGGATTGTATTCAACAGGTACTTTTTTGCCGCCGAACATATCCGTGTAGACCGGAAACATCCCGTAAGCAGGCTGTAAAAAAATGACCTCCTGCCCGTCATCTACATAGGCGTCAAAGACCATGCGGATCCCGGTATCGGACCCGTATGTCAGCAATAAATGATCCCGCCCCATTCCGACGAAATCCGCCAGTTTCTTATAAGTCGATTCCAGCGCCGGATAGGCCACGACCTCTTCAGGTTTGATAGTCTTCCAGACCGCGTCCAGCACTGCCTGCGGCAAAGGCGTAGTGCGCTCGTTATGATCCAGGCGCATGACCTTTCCGATGCGCCCTTCTGTATTGGAAGGCGCGCGGGTGATCTTCTTTAATCTCTCTTTGACTTCGATCATAACAGTCCTTTTCTAGCGGTCCAATTATTTGTTAAAGAATAGTTTAAAATCATCCTTTAATGCCGATAATGCTATGGCGGTGCGGTAGGCGCCGTTCTTGAACAGATAATCCCGCAGTTGGCCTTCTATCTTAAAGCCTGAGGCCTGGGCTGACTTTATTGAGGCGATATTATCCTTCAGAATAACTGCGGCGATCCTATGCAGATTCAGGGTATGGAATCCGTAGTATGCGGCCATATTCCAGGCCAGTTTTCCGTAGCCCTTGCCCCAAACTTCCTTCCTGCCTATGACTATACCCAGGTCTGCCGAACGATGCACCCAGTCTATATTGTGCAGTCCGACGCAGCCGATATGCTTTTTTGATCTTTTTTCAATGATAGCGAGAACTATATCACTTTCGCTCTTTAAGATCTTTTTTATATAGTCTCTCTGTTTCTTTTGGGTATTCGGGAAGACCCCCTTATTTTGATATTTAGTTACTTGCGGATCATTAAACCAGGCATACCAGTCGCTTTTGGCATCTTTTGCGCCGGCAAGCCTCAAATAGATCCTCTCACCCTCAATAAAGACATCTTTCATCATAAGTTGCCTCCGGCTATCTTTTTTGTCAGCCCTTTTTCTCGGCCGCGTCCATTTGTTTTAATACCTTTGCGGGGTTGCCTCCAGCAATGCAATTGGCGGGGATATCCTGCGGAACTACGCTGCCCGCGGA
>JAQTUY010000089.1 GCA_028707105.1 Candidatus Omnitrophota bacterium
CTATGCCTATCCCCTCTTTTGCCGAAGCCAGGATAATATCTTCCTCTTGAAAACCCAGCACGCTGCAGATCTGCCCTTTGACGCGGTGGACATCCGCCTGCGCCAGGTCGATCTTGTTTATAACCGGTATAATCGCCAGCTTTAACTCTTTGGCAAGATGAAAATTAGCTACAGTCTGAGCTTCTATACCCTGTCCGGCGTCAACAACTAACAACGCCCCCTCGCAGGCTGCCAGGGATTTAGAAACCTCATAGGTAAAATCAACATGTCCGGGGGTATCAACAAGGTTATAAATGTAATTAGATCCGTCTTTAGCGTGGTAGTTAAGCCTGACCGCTTTAGCCTTGATCGTAATACCCCTCTCCCTTTCCAGGTCCATATCGTCAAGCATCTGGTTGTGAAAATGCCTCTTGTCTATGGCCCCGGTAACCTCAAGGATCCTGTCGGCGAGGGTGGATTTACCGTGATCGATGTGGGCTATAATACTGAAATTTCGTATGAGATTGTTATCCATCTTTATCGTTTAATGCGCCGTGTCCTTTATTTCTGTTAAAAGCGTATCCACGACCTGATCTATGGTCATATGCGTGGTATCTATAACTTGCGCGTCGGCGGCTTTTTTTAAAGGCGCGACTTTCCGGGAAGAATCGATGTAATCGCGGTTACGAAGGTCATCCTCTACTTCTTTTAAGGTAATATTCTTGCCGGCCTCCAGTAATTCCTTATGCCGCCTCCTGGCGCGCTCGGCAAAGTCAGCGTCAATATAAAATTTCTTTTCGGCATTCGGGAAGACTACGGTCGTAATATCCCGCCCCTCCAGGACAGCGTTATTGTCCCGGCCCATCCTGCGTTGAAGCAGGACCATGGCTTCCCGCACGCCCTTGACCTTGGCTATGTCGGAAACATACTTGGCGATCACCGGCTCTCTTATTTCCCTGCTCACATCCCTGCCGTCAAGGTAAACGGTCAGGGCGCCGTCATGGCCGCCGACCAGGCGGATATCCGAATCGCGCGCCAATTCAACCAGCCGGCCTTCATCACTAAGATCGATCTTCTTTTCCAGGGCTTTAAAGGTCACCGCCCGGTACATCGCCCCGGTATCTATATAAAGAAAGCCCAGTTTATGGGCTGTCATCCTGGCAACGGTACTCTTGCCGCTGCCGGCAGGTCCATCAATAGCTACTATCATTTTAAGCTGTCCCTTTTTTTCTTAGCCCCCACTAAAACTTTCTCCAGAAACTTCAGGTCCTTTTTCCGCAGGGCGGATCTTACCGCCGAGAGCCGCTTTTGAAAGCGTTCGATAGCCTCAAGGATAGGCTGGCGGTTACTGATAAAAATATCTTTCCAGACCTCGGCTTCGGAAGAAGCGATCCGGGTCGTATCCTTCAGGCCGTTTGAACCAAATTTTAAGAAATCATCAGGTATTATGTCGATAAGGCAAAAAGCGGCCAGGTGCGGCAAGTGGCTGACCAAAGACAATATCTTATCGTGCGCGGAAGGCGTAATCACAGCCACCCTGGAGCCGAGCCTTGCCCAAAACTTACTTATCTTAAGCAAAGCGGAGCCTTTAGTATTCCTGGTAGGGGTCAATATACAAAGCGAGCCTTTAAAAATATCCGGGCTGGCATTAGCGACCCCCCGTTTCTCGGAACCCGCCATAGGATGACTGCCTACAAAATTGGGAAAGACCTTTTCAAGCTTAAGGACGATCTCTTTTTTTGTGCTGCCTACATCTGTTACAATACAGTCCCTGCCGATGATCCGGGATATTTCCGGAGCCGAGCCGATTATCACGCCGACCGGCGCGGCCATGATCAGAAGATCCGCTCCTTTTATGATGTCCAGATCCCGCGAGATGAGATCGACCACCTTCATCCGGCGCGCCAGGAACAAGGTCTCTTTGCTGCGGCAGACCCCGACTACCTCATCGGCAAGCCTGTTCTTTTTTATGGCCAGCGCTATTGACCCGCCGATCAACCCCACTCCGACAATCGCCACCTTCTTGAATAACTTCATCTTTCATCCCCTGTCAAGCGCCTCTGATCCGCCGCTTCTATCAGCTTTACATCTCCCGGTTAACCGCCTTGGCTATGCCTTTTAAGTCCTTGATCATATCCGCGAACTTTTCAGGAAGAAGCGATTGCGCCCCGTCAGATACCGCCTCTTCGGGACGGTTGTGCAGCTCTACTATAAGTCCGTCGAACCCGGCGGCAACTCCCGCACTGGAAAGCGAAGGCACCAGCCCCCACTTACCAGCGGCATGGCTGGGGTCGACGATCACCGGAAGATGCGATAATTGCTTGACTGCCGGCACAGCGCTGATATCCAGGGTATTGCGGGTAAAATCCTCAAAGGTCCTGATTCCGCGTTCACAAAGGATGACATTAAAGTTACCTTCAGACAATATGTATTCGGCGGACATCAGCCATTCCTTGATCGTCGAAGACATCCCGCGTTTTAGAAGGACGGCCTTCTTGGACTGGCCGACCTCTCTTAAAAGATTGAAGTTCTGCATATTACGCGCGCCGATCTGAAGGATATCGGCATAGCGGGAGACCAACTCCACGTCGCGCACATCCATGACCTCGGTCACCGTGACCAGATTTAACTCATTGCCTACCTTCTGAAGATACTTTAAGCCTTCTTCCCCTAATCCCTGGAAAGTATACGGCGAAGTGCGCGGCTTGAACGCCCCGCCCCGAAGGACCGCGGCTCCGGCGTCTTTTACCTTAATGGCGATCTCGCGCAACAACTCGTAGTTCTCTATCGCGCAAGGGCCGGCCATGATGATTATCTTTTTACCGCCTATCTTGACCCCCTTGCCCAGGCCGATCACTGAATCCTCAGACTTAAATTCCCGGGATACAAGCTTATATGGAGCCAGGACCGACATTACCTTCTCAACGCCGGGAAAAACCTCCAAGGGAGTGACGCGCAGGATATCCTCAGGGCCGATAACCCCGATGATGGTCCTTTCCGTACCTCTGGATATCATGGGGGTAAGCCCCAGCTTCTCTATGCGCTCCTTGATATGGCTGACCTGCTGATCTGTGGCGTCATGCCTCAAAACAATGATCATCTTAAAAGCCCTCCGCTACAATACTTCCTTAAAGATCTTGATAAATCTCTGGTTTTCTTTTGACGTGCCGACGCTGACCCTGATGAAATTCTTCAGCCCGTACTGTTTCATATCCCGCACGATGACACCGCGTTTGAGCATACCTTTAAAGACCGTAACACAGTCTTTGCCGGTATCTACCAGTATAAAATTGGCTACGGATGGGATGTAAGGAACACCCATCTTATCCAGCTGTTCATACAAATAACGCTTGCCCACCAGGGTCTTCTCGCGGACCTGATTAAGGAACTTATCGTCTTTTAACGCGGCCACTCCCGCTGCCTGAGCCAGGATATTCACGTTGAACGGCGGACGGACACGCTCCATATAAGCGATAAATTCCGGCCTGGCTATCGCGTATCCCAGGCGAAGGCCCGCCAAACCATAGGACTTGGAACAGGTCTTAAGCACGATCACGTTTTTCCGCTCAAGATACGAAAGGCTGCGGGGAAAGTCATCCACATCCACGAATAAGTCATAGGCCTCGTCAAAAACCACGATCACATCGGGAGGCAGGTTCTTAAATAACTCTTCCACCTCGTACTTAGTGACATAAGTACCGGTGGGATTATTGGGATTGGCGATAAAGATCACTTTTGTCTTCTTATTCACCCTTCTTCTTATCGCCTCGAGGTTATACCTGAAATATGTCAGGGGCACCTGCGTAAACCTGCGGTTATTGATCCTGGAGATTATGCCGTACTCAAGAAAGGTATTATCCGCGGTAAGGACTTCCTCATCATCTTCCACAAAAGTCCTGATGATAACGTCTATCAATTCATCCGAGCCGTTCCCGCAGCAGAAATTCGCCGGTTTTAAGCCGTACTTACCAGCCAGGGCGTTCTTCAGATAATAACAGCTGCCGTCGGGATACCTGTTAACGGCAAAGATCTCCTTCTTAAGCCTCTTGACCGCGGCCGGGGAAGCGCCAAACGGGTTCTCATTAGAAGCCAGTTTGATGATATCCTTTAAGCCGTATTCACGGCGCACCTCGTCTATCGGCTTGCCCGGCTGATAAGGAGTTATATTCAGTATATTCTTTCTGATAAGAGACATCTCTATTCACCTATCGGGTATGACCCGAGTATCTTTAAGAACGTGCAGTTGACCTGCAGCTCATCCAATGCTTTTTTGACCGCATTTTCGTTGTAATGCCCCTGCAGGTCCACAAAGAAGTAGTAATCCCAGGCTTTTTTCTTGGAAGGCCGGGATTCGATCTTGGTCAGGTTGATATGATTTTTCTTAAACGGCACCAGCATCTCGTGCAAAGCCCCGACCCTGTCCTTGATGGAAAAAAGTATCGAGGTCCTGTCTTTACCGGTCCTATCCACCTGAGTATCGCCGATGACCAAAAAGCGCGTGCTATTATGAGGCGAATCTTCAATATCCCTGGCAATCATCTTTAATCCGTACAGCTTCGCGGCCAGGGCTGAAGCGATACAGGCGGCGTTTTTTTCTTCAGAGGCTATCTGCGCACCGCGCGTGGTGCTGGAAACCTCGATATTCTCAGCTTGGTGAAGGTTTTCCTGCAGCCAAAGGCGGCACTGCCCGAAAACGTGAGGATTAGAGTATACGCGCCTGATCTTATCTTTAGGGCACTTCGCCAGAAGATTCTGTGAGACATTAATGATGATCTGGGCGCAGATCTTAAGGTCCGAATCCACGAACATATCCAGGGTATGCGTTACCGCGCCTTCGATGGAATTTTCAATAGGAACCACCCCGTAATGCGCCTCCCCTTTTTCCACTTCGTTAAAAACATCGGCGATATTATTACAGGGAATATAATCCGCCTGGGAACCGAACCTTTTCAAAGCGGCTATATGCGAAAAGGTAGCTTGCGGCCCCAAATAAGCAACCTTAAACGGCTCACCCTGCGCCAGGGTCGCGGACATGATCTCGCGGTATATCGCCTCTACCGCACCGGGAGATAGCGGGCCTTTATTATGCGCTTTCACCCCCGCCAGGACCTGTATCTCGCGATCAGGGGAATAAATGCTCTTTCCCGCCTGCTTCTTTACCTGTGTAATACCCGAAGTAATACTGGCGCGATTGTTTAACAGGCCAAGGATCTGTTTGTCTATCTTATCTATCTTACTGCGTAACTTTTTGAGATTCATCTTCTTTTCCTCCTGAAGGTCCCTGAGCATCCGCGGCGGCGGGAGCGGGAGCGGCGGCTTCAGCGCCGCCTTCACCGGATGGGCCTTCAGCCGGGGTTTCTTGGGACTGTAATATACTGTCGATCTTGGGCAATTCATCCAGCGACTTCAATCCGAAATACTCAAGGAATTGGCGCGTAGTAGCGTAAACAAAGGGGCTTCCCGGAGCCTTCTTCCGTCCGGAAATACGGATTATCCCCATATCTTTAAGGTTCTTGATCACTCCGCCGGTATCCACTCTCCTTAAGGATTCTATCTCGAACTTTGTTACCGGCTGTTTATAAGCGATTATCGCCAGCGTTTCCAACGCCGGGCGGGAAAGCTTATCCGAACCTTTTTGCCGGTAGAATTTCTTTAAAAAAGTGGCCAGATTTGAAGCGGTGACCATTTGAAATCCGCCCGCTACTTCCACCAGGCGCATCCCCCGGTTTTCCTTATCATACTCCGACTTTAATTCCTCTAAAAGAGCGCGGATCTGCGAAGGCTGGAGGTCTTCAAAAAGATTGCGCAGCTGGTCGATAATAATAGGTTTATCGCTGCTGAATAATACCGCTTCTATCGTACTTTTTATGATATCTATCTCTGCCATGACGCTATTCCTGTTTTCTTTGCCGGTAAACTTCGTTCAACAATTCTTCAGTGCTTGAAATACCTTTTTTCCGCTCCAGGGCCTTCCGGATCATCCCTTCGGCTTCTCCCCTTTTATACTGCAGCTGCGTGAGCACCGCCAAAGCTTCTTCTTCGATACCGCCGGCCGTAGCCTCCTTAACAGCGAACTTACCATCCCGGACCAGCCCGAACTTCCCGACCTTATTCTGGAGTTTGGCTATTATTAACCTCGCCCTCTGGTCGCCTATACCGGGTAATGATTTTAAGAAAGTGATATCGCCTTCGTCGATAGCGCGGGCAATGCAGGATATCGGCTGGCTAAGCGCCTTTAAGGCAGCGCGCGGGCCTATCCCCGAAACAGTAATGAACTGCTCAAAGAATTCTCTTTCTACTTCGCTCAAGAAACCTATCAGTACCGGCGTATTCCTGGCAGGCTCAACCTGCAAATAATGATAAGTTACCAGGCTAACGGCGCCTTCAGGGCTTAAATTCTCATCCAGGCGCTGCATGGTAGTCGGAGGAACAAGCACCTCATAGCATATCCCCCCTATATCGATAAGGAGAAGGTCCTCGCCCCTTTCTATTAATTTACCCCGGATCCTGCCGATCATATCTTATTGCCCCGGCACAATGGCCTTGACCTTCATTATGTAACTATGCGCTATAGCCAGCGCTAAAGCGTCGGTAACATCCATATATTTAGGCAATTTCTTTATATCTAAAATATCCCCGA